>JBMONJ010000207.1:0-3603 GCA_049324655.1 Candidatus Omnitrophota bacterium
GACGGCCTGGTAAAGTCGCTTACGGGAAACATCCTCACCCGTCTTTCCGAAACCAAATTAGAAATTGTGGCAGCAAAAATGGTCAGGGTTACTGAAGAGTTGGCCTTAAAGCATTATGCGCATCTTAAAGACAAGCCCTTTTTCCCGGCCCTGATAAAGTACATCCAAGGCGAACTTCACGAGCGGCGAAAGGTAATGGCCTTAGTCTACTGGGGAGAGGATGCCCTTAAAAAGGTACGCGAGCTGGCCGGGGCTACCAATCCCGAAGAGGCCGAGCCAACCAGTATCCGCGGCTCTTATGGCCGGATTACCACTTCGGGCGTTTATGAAAATGTGATTCATTGCTCCAGCAATGAAGGCGAGGCGGAGCGCGAGATAAAACTTTGGTTCGAGCCCGACGAGATAATTGTGAATTTATACCCCACTAAAACGGTGGAATTGGAAAGAGTGAAAAAAAGGACTTGGCTATGATATACGGCATGACCGGTTTTGGCCGGCAGAATTTTACTTATAAAAAGACCCGTGGTTTTGTAGAGATAAGGAGTCTTAATCACAAACATTTCGACATTGCCTTTCATATTCCGGCAGGTTTTGGGATATTTGAGGAAAGGTTAAAGCGACTGCTGCATAAAGAAATATCGCGAGGAAAACTTAATGTTTCACTGGTGTTTACCTCGCGGCCCGATGACAAGATTTATGTCCGGGAAGAGGTGGCACGGAATTATCTTAAAACCTTTAAGGTACTCAATAAGTCGTTGCATTTGAAAAATGACCTTGGCTTAAGTAGTGTCATCACGCTCCCTGGGGTTATCCGTTCGGCGGAGACGGAGTTGTCGGCGGAAGAAATTTGGCCGGCAGTGGAAAAAGCCGCTAAACAGGCCTTAGAAAATTTGCTGCGGTTGCGCAAGCGGGAAGGCGAGGTTTTATACCGTGATATCGTGGATAAATTGCACGACATCGAAGCTGTACTTAAACTGCTTCCCCGTCGGGTAAAGGACATTGCGCAGGGCAAACGCAAAATGCTTTCCGATGAGGAATTTAGTTCTTTTCTGCGTGCTACGGACATCAACGAAGAGCTTATCCGCTTCGGGCATCATGTAAAAAGTTTTAAGGATAAATTAGGTGACGGTAAGGGTGCGGGAAAAGAATTAGATTTTATCGCCCAAGAGTTGCAGCGGGAGATCAATACCATCGGCGCCAAATGTATGGATAAGGTCATCGCCGAGTGCGTGATTAAAATCAAGAGTCAGGTAGAAAAGATCCGCGAGCAGCTACAGAACTTAGAATAACTTTTGGACCGATAGATTATGGTTGACAACCCGACAAAAAATATTAAACTATTTATCCTGCCCACGCCACCTGTCTGGCGTCTAAAGCGGCAGGATTTTTTGTCTGGCCGATGAGTAGGGGCAAGCTATTTGTTATATCCGGGCCCTCCGGCTCAGGCAAAACCACGCTTTATAAAAAACTTCTACAGAGTAGGACCTGGCGTAACCGTATGGTCAAGGTAGTTTCTTGCACCACCCGCCTGCCCCGAAGGGGCGAAAGACAGGATCGCGATTATTTATTTGTAACGAAAGCAGAATTTTTAAAAAGAAAGAAAAGGGACGGTTTTCTTGAGAGCCAGAATGTCTTTGGCGCTTGGTACGGGACGCCGAAAAAAGAGGTACTGGATTTTTTAAGCGCCGGCCGGGATGTACTGTTGTGTATTGATATCAAAGGCGCAAAGGCGGTGAAGAAAATTTTCCCGGAGGCAACATTGGTTTTTATTCTTCCTCCGTCGCTAAATGCCCTGACCAGCCGGCTAAAGGGCCGCTCCACGGAAAATGGGGAAGAGGTGCGACGGCGTTTGCGGATAGCCAAAAGAGAAATGGCTGCGGCCAAATTTTACGACTATCGTATCGTCAATGAAAATTTGGCCGCAGCCCTGAAAAGACTTAAGGAAATAATTTTAAAGCAAAATCTATAGAGCAGCAGGAGGGAAGATGGCGTATCAACCTTTAGAGAAACTGCTTCCTCAGGCCAAGGGCAGCATTTATAAACTGATTTTATTGGCATCGCAAAGGGCGTTGGAGCTCGCCGAAGGCGCGCCGAGACTGGTGGAATATCCGAGCTCGGACAAACCGGCAACCGTAGCCTTGGATGAAATATGCGAGGCAAAGATAAGTCTCGACGCCGCCAAGAATAAAGAACCAACCAAGGATTAAGCAATGTCCGTCAAAAAAGAAATTATTTTAGGGGTAACTGGCAGCATTGCCGCGTACAAGGCTTGCGATTTAACCCGCCGGTTGCAAGAGGCGGGTTTTAATGTCACGATTATTATGACCCGGGAGGCCGAGGAATTTATAACTCCGCTTACCTCAGAGACACTTTCCGGAAATAAAGTTTTCCGGGGGATGTTTCAGGAGGCGAGGGAAAGCTGGGAGGTCGATCATGTCTATTTGGCAGAGAAGGCCAGTCTGCTTTTGATCGCGCCAGCCACGGCTAATATCATTGCCAAGCTCGCCTGTGGTATTGCCGACGATCTTTTGACTTGCACGGCAATATCCACCAAGGCGCCGGTGGTCATCTGCCCGGCAATGAATGAGGCAATGTATAAAAATAAAATCGTGCAGGAAAATATCCGCAAATTAAAATCTTCGGGTTATAAATTTATCGAGCCAATTAAAGGCAGGCTGGCTTGCGGCAAAACCGGTGTGGGGTGTCTGGCGTCCATTGAAGATATCGTCGGGGAAGTAAAGAGAATTTTGGCGCGGTAGCCAAGCAGCAAGGCGACGGTCTGTGCCTCGACTTTGCTCGGTATCCTTCGAGGATCCTGAGCGAGCCAGGCAAAGCTTTGGCGGCATAGCCAAGTGGCAAGGCGACGGTCTGCAAAACCGTTATCCAGCGGTTCGAATCCGCTTGCCGCCTCCAGTAATAATACGGTGATGGCGAGGCGAAGGACAAAACCGTTATGCGTGGGTGCAAATCCCACCCGCGCCTCCAACTTCTATGCCGCAGAAAAGAAAAGAATTAAAAATAGGCGGAGTTAATCTTTGGTATTTGGTGGGATTGATTGCCAGCGAGGGATGTTTATCTAAAGACGGGAGGCATATTGACATAACCTCGAAAGATTACGGATTCCTTAAGAATATAACCGACCATTATGGACTAACAAATAAAGTATGTAAAAAATATAATAGCACCGGTGGTCTGTATTATCATTTTCAATTAGCCAATCGTTATTTTTATGATTTCCTTAGAGGGATTATAGACGGCGACGGCGGCATACAAAGATGGATTAATCGCTCAAACGGTAAAGAGCAATGGAGCTTAAGGGCGTCTTCTGGTTCAAGAATTTTTCTTAAATGGCTTCAGGATAAGATTGAAACTGCTGTTGGGGTTAAGGGGAAGATTTATTGTCAGCTTAGGAACCAATTCAGATTGAAATATGGCAAGATGGCCGCTAAAGAAATTATAAAAAGATGTTATTATCAAAACTGTGTTGGAATGGACAGGAAGGTTAAGTTAGCAAGTGAATGTTGGATTCGTTTGCGGGCTGGAGCAAAAGCAGAACAGTTCTTAATTAAATATCGCCGGGGTGTTGGAACTGGCAGACAATGG
>JBMONJ010000208.1:0-3577 GCA_049324655.1 Candidatus Omnitrophota bacterium
TAATTGATGCCCCGGGCGGCGGGGGGAAGATTCCCGTCGGGCCCAATTATGTGATGTCGCAGGACAAGGGCAAATACACCTTGAGAAATTACCGGGGAAAAATATATACTTATCTGGAATAGTTTTTACAGCAAAAGCGCGGAGGAGGTGATATATGGATAAGAGGACGTTAGGAGTTTTTACCCAACTTATCGGCCTTTTTGTTTTACTTTTTCTGCCAATTCCTTGGAGGGCATTAGTTGGGATTGCTATCATAATTATGGGAGGTTATATTTTTAGACAAGGAATAAAGGAGGGCCAGAATATGGAAGCTCAAAAATCACCCGCAGAAAAAGCAGTTTCCACTACCGTAATAATAATTTGTGCGGTAATCATCGGCATGATTTTATTGATTGCGGTGCCAAATTTTATTAAAGGGTTCAAAGAAGGGAGACAGCAACGTATCCAAAGGATAACCGAGACAAGATAATCATCGGGAAAAAATCCACATAATGCTCCTTATGATTGTTGTGTCGAATTTTATAAGGGGATGTCACCAAGCTAAGACAAGCATCAGCCAACCAAGATAGAATATCAAGATAAAAGTCATAGTTTTTTTGGAGGAATAATTTCGGCGTCCCGACGGTTCAGCCGGGACGCCATTTTTTACTTTTTATATGCCGGTTCGCCTTAAATTCTGCGGCGGCGTGCGCACGGTTACTGGCTCGCGCCATTTGGTCATTGCGGAAAACTCGCAGGTGCTTTTGGACTGCGGAATATTTCACGGCCACCGCGAAGAATACTATCTGGTAAATTCCCGCTTCTCTTTTAATCCCGCAAAAATAAGCGCCCTTTTATTATCCCACGCCCATATTGATCATTGCGGCAATATCCCCACTCTAATCAAGCGGGGTTTTCGCACGCGCGTCTATACCACCACCGCCACCAAAGACCTCTGCCGCTTAATGCTGGCGGACAGCGGCAGGATACAGGAAGAGGATATCAAATTTTTAAACAAGCTAAACCGCCGGATGAATTTGCCCAGCCGCAGGCCGCTGTATACCCAGCAGGATGCTGAGGCCACCTTAAGATTCTTCCGCAGCGTGCATTATAACCATCGGTTGCGGGTGGCCAAAGATATTCAGTGTACTTTTCTCGACGCTGGACATATCTTGGGTTCGGCAATAATGCTCTTGGAAATTAAAAACGGAAGACGCACCACGCGCTTAGGCTATGTCGTAGATTTAGGCCGGCCGCATCTGCCGCTTTTGAACGATCCGGTCTTCATCCCCCACCTTGATTATCTGATCCTCGAGAGCACCTACGGCAACCGCGTGCACCCCTCGATAAAAGAGGCCAAGGAAAAGCTGATGGTGAGCATTAACCGCACGCTCGCCCGCGGCGGCAAGGTGATTATCCCTTCCTTTGCGCTGGAGCGCACGCAAGAGGTTTTATATTTTTTAAAGACCCTGATTGCCGAAAAGAACCTGCCGCATATTCCGATATATCTGGACAGCCCCTTGGCAATGGATATTACCGAGGTCTTTCGCAAGCACGAGGAATATTTGGACCGGCAGACCTGCCGGATGATGGAGTGCGGCGGGGATCCTTTTCCCGAAGAGATAAATTATGTCCGCCGGATAAACGACTCAAAACGCTTAAACCACGACCGCCGGCCAATGATTGTTATCGCCGGCTCAGGGATGTGTGAGTCCGGGAGAATTTTGCATCATTTAAAAAATAATATTGAGGATGAAAAAAATACCGTTTTGGTGGTAGGATATATGGCGGAGAACACCTTGGGAAAACGGATTGTTGAGCGCGCGCCCTTGGTAAAGATATTCGGGCAGGAATATAAATTAAAGGCCGAGGTAGTGGTTATCAATGCCTTTTCCGGTCATGCCGATAAGAATGACTTGATAAATTATGTCAAAAACGCCGACGGGACCGGGCGTTTGCGCAATGTCTTTATTGTCCACGGCGATGTTGACCAGTCCGAGGCCCTACGCCAGAGCTTAAATGAATTGGGATATCCGGCGTATCTGCCCCAGCCGGAAGAGGAATTGGAATTGGAATGAGATACACGCGGGAAAACTTAAGGCAAATCTTTGAAAGTTATCGGCTGAAGATTTATAACCTTGCCTTAAGAATGGCGCGCAAACGCGAGGACGCCGAAGATATCCTGCAAAACACCTTCCTCAAGGTCATCAAGAACATAAAATATTTTCGTAACGAATCTGCCCTCTCCACTTGGATTTACCGCATTGCCATTAACGAGGCCAAGATGAAGTGGCGCAAGGATAAATCTTTGGGCCGGTTGGTCAAATTAGAAAAAGAGGATTTGACCAACCGGCCCCAGCCCTTAGCCGACAAACAACTGGAGCGCGAGGAGCTAAAGAATGTCGTCGAGGCCGCCATAAAAAACCTGCCGCTAAAATACCGCCTGACCGTATTGCTTAGGGATTATGAACAAATGCATTATGCAGAGATTGCCCGCATCCTTAATATTAATCTGCCTACCTTAAAGACCCGGCTGCATCGCAGCCGCATCTTTCTGCGGCAGGGCTTGGAGAGTTATTTTCAGGACCAGACCATCCCCGCGTTTAATCCCCGGCTTAAGGCTTCTTTGGGAAAGACACAGTGTGTTTTAGCCACCCGTTTCCTCGAGCGCTTTATGTCCGAGGACTTGCCGGCTAAACAGCGACGGAGTTTTAAGCAGCACATTTCTGACTGCCGTTCCTGCCGGAAATTTACCCAAGCTTTTCAAAAGGCCGTCAGTCTTACCAAATCCCTGCAATGCGAAGACATCCCGCCGGCCTTGGCGCAAAAGATTCTCTCTTTCCTTAAGGGTTGACTGATTAAAAGGGCTGTGGTAAGATAACGCTGATTCCTATTAATCTTTAGCAGTGAGGATTGCGGGTGAGTTGTGGGTTATGGGTCGGGTTGTGTGGATGAGTTGTGAGATTATTAATACCCACCCTCACTACTCACAACTCGACACACTACTCACAACCCAACCTCATCACCAAAATTAATAACATATGCGCATAATTTTTGTAGTATCAAATTCAAGGGGAAGGTGAGCATGAAGAAGACTTGCCCTCTATGCAAAAAAGAAGTCAACGATAAACTGCTCCAGACTTGCGTGGACGCGGAAAAATGGGTGGTTGAGCAAATTAGAGAACATCACCCGGACTGGGTCGCTAAGGACGGCAGCTGCCCGCAGTGCCTGGAATACTACCGCAAATTAGGCAAGTAATCTAGTGGGGACATAAAATGACAAGATGCCGCAGCTGCAAGGTTCCGCTCGACGGCCTGTTAGGTAAAATCGTTGCCGGGATTTTTAAGGTTTTCCCTTCTGCGCAAGACCCGCGAATATGCAATAAATGCGCGCAGGATGCCGTCACCGCCAAGGCCGGCGCTGCCGAGTTGCGTTCTCCGTCGGGAAAATACCGCTGTCAGGTCTGCGATCGCGACATTGATGAGACCGCGGCATTAGTGCATATTAAGACCGAGGAGTATCTGATTGAGCTTATAAAGAAGGATCATCCCCACTGGGCCAAGGACAAAAAGACCTGCAAGGAATGTCTTGATTATT
>JBMONJ010000209.1:0-3529 GCA_049324655.1 Candidatus Omnitrophota bacterium
CGCCGCCGTTTTCAACCGGAGGTAATAGTCTGCGAGGATGGGCCACAATTCGAGAATATCCGCAAACAAGGTATCCGGCTAATCCGGCTTAAAGTAAAGCCCAGCGAACTGGAAAGTTTTTTGCGCCTTTTACCGAATATCTTGGGCTTAAGAAATATTATTAAAAAGGGAAGGATTGATTTGCTGCATATTAATACCAATATCATCTCCGGACTGCCGGCAATCCTTGCCGCTAAAATCTCCGGCATTCCCTGCGTGTGCCATTTGCGTCAGACCAGAGCGCTAATCAAACGAGAAAGGTTTTTTGCAAAATGGGTGGATAAATTCATTGTTACCAATGAGAAGGCCAGAAAAACTTACGCTCGAGATATTCCCGCAGATGAGCTGGTCTTAATTTACAATGGGATTGATGTGGAAAAGTTTGGGAATGAAAAGACGGTAGAAGATAGAAAATTGAGAATGGAATTAGGCGTTAAGGACAATGAGGCCGTGGTAGGCATGGTTGGAAGAATAGTAGAGGGGAAAGGTCATACAGAATTTATCAAAGCGGCTGCCATAGTCAAAACAATGAATCCTAAAACCAAATTTCTTGTAGTAGGAGGATACCCGACACCAAATAGAGAGCTGGAACAACAACTGATGAGCTTGGCTTATCAGCTTAATTTGAATGGAAATTTACGATTTATCGGATGGAGAGATGACATCAAAAGCATAACTGGTGTCTTTGATATAGCCGTACAATTATCAACAAAACCAGAAGGGTTTGGCTTAACTTGCATTGAAGCTATGGCACTGAACAAGCCCGTCATCGCCACCAACATCCCCGGCCCTTCGGAAATTGTTGTGGATGGTGTTACTGGATTTTTAGTTCCTCCGGGGAATCCGCAGGCGATTGCCGAGAAGATTGAGTATCTTTTGGAACATCCGGATGTGGCGCAGGAAATGGGCAAAGCCGGCAGGAAACGTGTGGAAGAAAGATTCAACATTAAGGAAACCGTGAGAAAAATAGAAAAAGTTTATGAAGAAATCATTAACGCGAATAGTCATTGATTTACATGGCTATCAAAGGCATTCAGGGCATACAGGGCTATCAGGATAGAAGGGTAACAAGGCTAACCGGGCAGAAGGGCTAATATGGCAGAAAAGCTATACGCGCACAAGAAGATGATCGTCTGGCAGATGGCGGTTTATACAGGATTGAAACTCACAAACTCGCGGCTTTCGTTGAAGAGAATCTCGAATTTATCAAATATATCTAATCTGCCCAATAAGAGAGGTACTTCTTCAATAAGCGCCCAAGCCAGACGGATTTTTAATCTCTTTCCGTTAAGCTGGATATGGGCGGATTTCAAGAGATACGGGACGCCGGCTCCGGAAACGCCGCGTATTTCCAATATTTCATCTTTGGGAGACTGCTCCAAACCTAATGCCTTACCCAGCCCCAATGAAATAATGGTAATATCAGCGCCGGAATCAATATACATCGCCGCCTCAACCTTGCGTGTCCCGGCTTCTAAAACCACATCAGCAACCGGCCTTA
This sequence comes from Candidatus Omnitrophota bacterium, assembly GCA_049324655.1. Taxonomy (GTDB): domain Bacteria; phylum Omnitrophota; class Gorgyraeia; order JAUYCX01; family JBMONJ01; genus JBMONJ01. The sequence goes on from JBMONJ010000209.1 coordinate 1,541, forward strand.
GAACTGAACCGGTTATGGCAGAGGACTCTTTGCGATAATGGAATTTAATCATAGAACCAATACGGTCTTGTCGGGGATTTTGGCAACGAAAGGAACTTTGCGGGGATATTTTTTTCTCACTTCATCAAGCAGAGAGACGATATCCTTGCCCGTGGCAACCGGTTTTTCGTCAACGATTACCACATATTCATCGATGTATTTTGTTTTGTCTAATTCCAGAAACGCTTGAAAATTTTTGGTCATTATATGCTCCTTAAGTTATAAACTACTACTGACTAACTTAAGTATATACTTGCAGGCGGCTTTAGTCAAGCGGGTTAACGAGTTTAACGCGTTACCGCGGCAACTCGACAACGCGATAACGAAAACATGAAATCACATAAAACTCAAACTAAATCCAATAAAGGCCTATACCTCGCGGTTGGCATAATCGTGCTTGCCTTTGCATACCTCATCACCAAAGACGTGCGCCTGAATCCGGTCTTAACCCGCACCGTTGCCGGTATGGCTTTGGCCTCATTGTTCTTCATTTCCTTTGCCAAGCCAGACTTGACCTTTTATATTTTGGTTGCCTATCTGCCTTTTAATAAAATCCTGACTGGCAAGCTCACCGCCGAAACCGCAGGCATAACCATTACCAACATCCTTATTTTCTTTTGCCTAATCGCTTGGGCGCAGAAGGCGGCGCAGAGAAAAGAGCGCTTATTTACTAAGGCCGCGCTAAACCTGCCGATTATTATCTTCATCGGCTTTGGAGTTGCCTCGCTGTTTCGCGGCACCTCCTTCTTTGGAACTGATTATGCAATGGCTTATATTATCCCTTTAAAGCGCTGGCTCACGCCGGTGTTTTTGTATTTCCTCGCCCTGAATGTGGTGCGCGACAAGCAGATGCTCAAGAATACGGTAGTCATTATGATGTTTGTAATTACCATAGCCGCGCTGATGTGTATTTACGAATATTTAGATGTGCGCACTGCCTCCAGCCTGCAGAAGTCCCGCGTGGGCGGCATTGCCGAGCAGGCCAATATGATGGGCGGGTTTTTTGTATATTATATGTTTTTGTTTGCCGGATTTATTCTGATAAATTTTCGCAAATGGAAATACTGGCTGTTGTCCGTCCCTTTTGTCTGGAGCTTTATCGGCATCCTGACCACTTTTTCCCGCGGCGCCTATCTTGGTTTTGGCTTTGGCGTGCTATCCTTGGCCTTTATCCGCAACAAATTTTTATTTTTGCTGGTTACGGGCATGACAATATTCTTGGTGCTTAATCCGCAGTATCTTCCCGCAGGAATGGCTTATCGGATGAGCACCACGATTAAGAATGAGGCGATTTATGATACCGGTATTGAAGACCGGGTGGAAGACAGCGCCAAAGAGCGCTTGACCATTTGGAAGGGGGCTGCGGAAATTATCAAAGATTATCCTTGGCTGGGCGTGGGATATGGGGTTTTCCCGCATGTCATTGGCTTCTATGCGCCCGCGGCGCGGGATATGGACGCGCACAATACCTATATCATCATTGCCGCGGAAATGGGGATTCCGGCGTTGTTGAGCTTCTTGTGGATTCTAATAGTTCTATTCATTCACACCCGCCGGCTCTATAGAATCTCCAAAGATAAATTCATCAAGGCTATGGCCTTGGGTTTCCTCGCCGGTCTTGCCGGGCTGTTAGTGGTGAATATGTTTGGCTCGCGGATGGATTCGGATGAAGTGAGCACGTATTTTTGGATTTTGGCGGGATTGGTGTTTAGAGCCCTGCTCTTGGAAAAGAATGAGATCCGTAAAGCGAAAGCTTCGGTTAGAGTTAGATAGTAGATGCCAGATACTAGATCCTAGTAGCACTAAAGCGAGAAATAGATGGGATACCAAAGTTATAGGGATTTCGGATGACCCTGGAAAACCTGCCTAAATTTGAGATGTATGAAGAAGGTACAAGCCGGAATTCATAAAGTTCCTTACCTATGCTTTGGCTTCTGCCGACGAGACCGG
>JBMONJ010000210.1:0-3521 GCA_049324655.1 Candidatus Omnitrophota bacterium
ATGGCATCCTCGACAGTCATTATCCCGCCCATACCGATAATCGGAATTTTGACTGCCGCATACACCTCGCGCACCATATTCAAGGCCACCGGCTTTATGGCCGGGCCGCTTAACCCGCCGGTTATATTTCCTAATTCTGGCCGGCGGGTTTCAATGTCCACTGCGAGTGCAACTAAGGTGTTAATCAGACTAACCGCGTCGGCTCCAGCTGCCTGCGCAGCCTTGGCAATTTCTTTGATGTCAGTAACATTGGGAGATAATTTGGCAACCAGGGTTTTCTTAGTAGCCTTACGCACTGCTTTGACCGTCTGATAAGTCGCTGACCGATCCTGCGCAATCAGCTTCGATTCTCTATTTTCTATTTTCGATTTTCCCAAATTCGGGCAAGACAGATTCAGCTCAATTGCGGAAACGCCCTTCACTTTATCCAGCCGCGTTGCCAATTTTACAAATTCTTCCGGGTTTGCCTCCGAAGCAATGCTCACGATTATAGGCACACCAAGTTTCCTTAAATACGGCAGTTTCTCGGCGATAAAGATCTCCACCCCCGGATTTTCCAAGCCAATGGAATTCAGCATTCCGCCGGCGGTCTCGCAGGTCCTCGGTGGAGAATTTCCCCGCCGCGGCCTTAAGGTAATAGTCTTACTGACAATCGCCCCAAGTTTTTTTAAATCCAAAAGGCCCCTGATCTCTTCTGCGTAACCAAACGTGCCCGAGGCGACCATTATTGGGTTTTTTAGTTTCAGATTTCCTATTTTTACATTTAAATCCAGGGACATCTTATTTTGTAAATATCATCCTTAAAGAAACCGCCATTAAAAATATCCCGAATAATCTTTTTAAGAAGGGCTCGGAGACATTCTGCACCAAGCTGGCGCCCAAATATCCGCCAAAGAAAAATCCCACGCAGATAAATGCGGCCATTGCTAATTTCACATTGCCGGACTGATAATAGCGCCAAGCCGCCAACAAACCAATGGGCGGCACCATAGCTGCCAAGGTCGTGCCCTGCGCCTGATGTTGGGTTAAGCCGGCGACAAAAATCAGCGCCGGAATAAGTATAGTCGCGCCGCCTACGCCGAAGATGCCGCTAAATATCCCGGCGATTAACCCTAACCCAATATATAAAATCTGGCTCATCATCCCCTCCCTTAAAAGCTAGGTTCAATACACAGAATCTTATATTTCCCAAACTCCTTTAACCCGCCCTGGATGAAACTCAAGTTAGTCAGGTATTTCATCTTGCACCAGGTGAAAAATTTATTCTTGGGCTCCATACCAAAATTCCATTTTATAAACTGATAGGCGAAATAGACAGTCAACAGCAAAGAGACTGCCAAGAAAATCAGCCATGCCTGCCCCCTGAAGATTACGCTGCCGACGAGAGAAATCAGCAATAACAGCGCTGATAAATTCAGCATATGGAAATTTCCTAGGTAAACAAAGCCCCGGATAGGCAAAGGCAGAATAAATGTTGGCGCCGATTTCAAGAACTGCAAAATAACCTGCACGCCGTTTTGTTTGACATATTTATCAATCAGCGGCAGGTGCGCCTGACCGTAAGTCACCCAAACCTTCCTTAAAGATTTTAAATCCGCGCGGTGCATATGGTCAACCTTGGCTTTGGGCGCAAAATAAAATTTCCAGCCGCGGGAACGGTGCTGGTAACTTAAATCCATATCTTCGCCCGTCGGGCGATCCCAGAATCTCGCGCCCACCTGCTGCATTGCCAGGCGGCGGTAACCTACATTGCAGGTGCCGAAAAAATATGCCTTGTGTCCGCCGATATCAATGGGTTTGGGTAGAAGCGGAAAAGCTGGAAAATAACCTTCTTGGATAAAGCCATAACGCGGAGAAACCATATTAAACCGGAAATGCTGACACCAGGCCTCAACCAAATTATCCGGGTCAACCTTTAAGGTATACACCTCGCCGCCGACCGTAGAAATCTCCGGGTCGCGTAAGAAATGTTTCAGCATCTCTTTAATCCAGTCCTTGTCCGGCGCGCAGTCAGCGTCGGTAAAAAATAAAAATTCGCCCTTGACCGCTTCCAGGGCCTTATTGCGGGCAAAGCCTGGCGACGGCGAGTTGGGAACCTCTACCAATTTTATGAAAGGATATTTCTTCTGCCAGCTCTTGATAATCTCAATGGTCTTATCCGAAGATCCGCCATCGGCAATGACCCATTCCCAACTGTTGCGCGGATAATCCACATTCAAAAGATATTCAAAGGTCTTTTCAATGGTGCGTTCGAAATTTTTTACCGGAATGATGATGGAGACGAAAGGAGCGCTTGACATTTATCACCCTCCTTCTTACATCCGGGTCTCGTTCTGGGTATCGGTTACGTCGGGTTGTCGTTGTGGGTGTGGGTTTCGTGATTTTTGACGAAAAACTACACCGAAAACCAGAACCAGACGTTACCGATACCCATACCGATACCGAGAACCAACGATTTTAAAACATCACCTCTTCGATATCAAACACCGGGCCGTCTTTGCAGACCCGCTTAAAACCATTTACCGTCTTTACCGCACAGCCCATACACGCGCCAACTCCACACGCCAGATGCTCTTCCAAAGACGCCTGACAGGGAATATTCTTTTCCCCGCAAATCTTTTGTATCGCCTTCAGCATGGGACGCGGGCCGCAGGCGTAAATTTGCGCTGCAGGCTGCAAGCAGCAAGTTCCACGCTTGCCTGTAGCGTGCAGCTTGAAGCGTGCAGCCAGGATATTCTTTAATAACTCCGAGACATAGCCCTTGAAACCGCGGCTGCCGTCGTCAGTGGCGATCTTTACCTCGCAGCCCAAGCGTTTAAAATCCCTCTCACAAAGCACTTGGTTTCTGGTCCTTGCGCCGAGTAGGGCCAATATTTGACATTTGACATTTGACATTTGACATTCCATTAACTTTTCTGCCAGAAAAGTTAATGGCGCCACTCCCATTCCTCCCGCAACCAAGATTAGTCTTGGGTCTTTAGTCTTTGGTCTTTGGTCAAAACCGTTCCCTAAGGGTCCAATGACATCCAATCTCTCTGCGGTCTTTTTCTCTGACAAGGCCTGTGTGCCTTTTCCCACTACTTCATAAAGAATCTCAACTTTTCCGTCGCAGACGCTATGCACGCCAAACGGCCGGCGTAAAAACGGAGTTATGCCGTCGGAAATTCTCAACATTACGAATTGCCCGGGCTTGGCTTGGGCGCCGATTTTCCGGCTTAAAAATTTAAGTTTGAAATAATCCCGCCCCACCCTTTGGTTGGAAATTATCTTAACTTTTTGCTGAATCATATCTTGATAAAAGCCGGATAAAAAATCCTCCGCTAATAATAAAACTTAATCCCAAAACTAGCAGCTCTTTTAAATAGGCGGTTGAGAAGAAATTTTGCCTTTCCATTATTCCCTCGATAATCATCACCAGCGCCAACCAAGCGGCAATTGCGGACCATTCCTTTTTTATCCATTGCCATTTTAAAGGAAGGTATCTTGGCAGGCAAAACAGCCTCTGCGGGTGCGGGAAAAAT
>JBMONJ010000211.1:0-3508 GCA_049324655.1 Candidatus Omnitrophota bacterium
AAGGTTCTGGCTACTATTAAAGGCGAGGTGCCTTATACGGACCCGGATTGGATTAAGGTCTTTAGCTTATTCCAAGCAATGCGCGACAAGCAGGTCTTGGCCACCGGTGTAATTACCATGGTCAACAAGACTGCCGAGCAGCTTTTTGCCAATGAAAAATGCGCCTTTGCCTTTAACGGCTCCTGGTGCGTGAATGTTTATAAGCGGATGAACCCGGACTTGGATTACGGGGTGATGCTGCCTCCTAAGGTTTCGGATAAATTTCCTATGCTGGTGTGGGGCGGGGCAGGTTCCTCATTGGTGGTAAATAACCGCTCTGCCAATAAAGCGCAGGCAGTAGAATTCTTAAAATGGCTTACCAGCGCCGAACAGCAGATATACCTTGCCCAAGCCACCAATAATTTACCGGCGAACCAGAATGCCTTAAAAGGCGCGCCTCAGGTTTTATCCCAGTTTGCCGACGCTATGGACAATTCCACCCATCCTAATCTCTGGGCCGTGTCCGAGTTTCCAATGGTAATTGAAGAATTAGATAAAGGGCTACAGGCAATAATTATCGGAGAGAAAACTCCCGCGCAATTAGGTCTTGAACTTAAGGTTTTAAAGGAAAGAGAGCTCAAAAAGGCACAGAATAAATAATGTTTAAATCCCAAATCCCAAGCACCAAATTCCAATCAAATTCCAATCACCAAATTTACAATCACCAAAAACCACAGTTTGAAATTTTGGGCAATTATCTATTCATCCTCCCCGCGTTCGTCTTATTCGCAATATTTTATGTCATCCCATTTTTATGGGTTTTCAACTTAAGCCTGTTCGACTGGGACGGCATACTTCCCACCAAAGTCTTTGTGGGCTTGGCAAACTTTAAAGAGATAATCCTGCAAGACCCCCGCTGGTGGCAGTCAATGCGCAATGCCGGTTATATCACCCTTATCGCCCTGACTTTTCAGAACGCCTTGGCCTTCTTTTTGGCTTGGGCCTGCGACCGGGAAATAAAGATGAAGAATTTTTACCGGGTAATATTTTTTATCCCTCCGGTATTATCAGAAGTGGTAGTAGGAATGGCGTTCAGATTTATTATCAATGACGGGGACGGCGCCAATATCATTAATCGGATGTTGGTTTCTATAGGTCTGCCGCAATTGGCGCGTAACTGGCTGTCCGACCCTAAGACCGCCCTGACCACCATAGCCTTGGCGCACAGCTGGAAAGGGTTTGGCTGGGGGTTTTTGATTTTCCTCGCCGGTTTGCAAACTATCCCAAGAGAACTTTACGAAGCGGCCAAGGTGGACGGAGCAAACGCTTGGCAGAGTTTCCGCAAGATTACTATTCCTTTAATGGCGCCGGTGATCGTATTGGTGGCAATTCTGACGGTCTTGGGCACAATGCAGGCATTTGTCTTGATTCTGGGAATGGTGGGAGGAGAGTTTGCCGGGCACACCTCAGTGCCGGTGTTAAGGATTCTGGCGGTAATGCGCGATTCCTCGCGCTTTGGCTATGCCTGCGCGCAGGGAATAAGTTTTGGCGTGATTTTGGTAGTGATTTCTTTTATTCAATTTAGATTGTCCAAGCGGTTTCGACAGGTATGAAAAGCTCGAGTTGGAATTTATTTCTTCATTTGTTTCTCTTAAACGTGGCCGCAACTTGTCTTTATCCTTTATGGTGGATGGTCTCTTCCAGCTTAAAGACGCAAGAGACCATTTTTAGCGACCTTTCGCTTATCCCCCGGCAATTTCATTTTGAAAATTATCTTCTGGCGGTTAGGGAGGGCGATTTTGGCCGCTATTTTTTGAACAGCGTTTTTTACACTGCGGCAGTGGTGTTCGGGATAGTGATTGTCTCTTCGCTGGCCGCTTATGCGTTTTCCCGCCTGCGTTTTCCCGGCAGGCATATTCTGTTTGCCGTTTTTATCGCGGCGATGATGATTCCTATTCCCGGCAGCTTCGTAGCTTTATTCGTCCTGTTGAATAAATTACACTTGCGCAATACGGCGTTGGGTTATATCCTCTGTATGATTAGCGTCGGGCTTTCAATGAGCATATTTCTCTTGAAGACCTTTTTTGATAAGCTGCCCAGAGAATTGGAAGACGCGGCCAAGATTGACGGGTGCTCAAAATGGGGGATATGGCGCAATGTGGCTGTGCCCTTTGCCAAACCGGCGCTGGCAGTAGTGGCGGTCTTTAACGCCTTGAATGTCTGGAATGAATATGTTTTGGCGCTGATAATCTTTGACAGCAAAAACCTGATGCCTTTGCAGCGGGCATTGATAATGTTTAAAGGAGAGTTCCTGACTGATTACCCGCTTTTAATGGCCGGGCTGACCATCACCGCCTTGCCGATGATTATCGTGTATTTGTTAATGCAAAAGCATATTGTCAAAGGAGTAACTTCCCAATTTACATAAAAAATACTCCGCGCTAAGAGGAATTGCGCGGGTGTTGTCTTAACTGACAAGGAGGTTAATTAATGGCGCGCCATGTCACCGCCCCGGAAGACCGCATTCCTCTTTTTCAAAAAATCATTTATAGCATTGGGGCGTTTGCGAATACTTCGCAAGCCGCCTTTATCGGGCAAATGGTCATTGTGTTAAACCTGGGGCTTGGCGTGAATCCGGCTTTAGTGGGTTTGGCCGGCGCCATTCCCCGCGTCGTTGACGCGATATCCGATCCCATTACCGGATATTTTTCTGATAACCTGCGTACCCGTTGGGGCAGACGCAAGCCGGTTATATTTTTTGGGGCGATAGCCGGCGGCATTTTATACGCCCTGATGTTTCAGCTCTATAAGGGGCACAGCGAAATGCATTATTTCTGGTACTTTTTATTATTGCAAATTCTCTACTTTATCGGATTCACCTGTTTTTCCATTCCTTGGATTGCCTTGGGTTATGAGATGACCCCGGATTATCATGAGCGCACCCGGCTGCAGGCGGCGAGCAATTTTGTGGGCCAGTTGCCTTGGCTCATCGCTCCGTGGTGCTGGGCGATTATGCACAATCAGGCGTGGTTTCCGGATATCGTGCAGGGCGGGCGCGTTCTGGCGATTATCATCGGCGCGGTTATCATCGGGTGCGGCATACTGCCGGCCTTGTTCAATAAAGAATATTTTCATACTTTACCCAAGCCGGATGTGCGGGGCGGCTGGCGGGTGATGAAAGATTTCTTTAAGGGGATGTTCATCACGCTTAAATGCAAGCCCTTTGTCAAGCTTTGCCTGGCCACCTTGCTCATCTTTGGCGGATTTATGTGCGCCTCGGCTTTTACCCTCTATGTGGTTTTCTTCTACGTCTTCAAAAATGCTCCCGTGCTTGATTTGGCTTATGCCGGCGGCGGCCGCTTGCTCGGCTTTTATGGAACCTTTAGCGCGATATGCACTCTGGGCGTCATTTCTTTAACCGCTTGGTTATCCCGGAAGGTCGGAAAAAGAAATACGTTCTTCATCACCATACCTATTTCCATAGTCGGTTACGCCTTGAAATGGATCGGGTATAATCCCGACCGTCCCT
>JBMONJ010000212.1:0-3507 GCA_049324655.1 Candidatus Omnitrophota bacterium
GACGAGCCGGAATTCCAGAAACGGTTTTATTATAATCGCGGCAATTTTGGCGAAGAGGGTAAGCCGACAATCGTACCGCAGGAGAGCTATTTTGTTTTGGGCGACAACAGCGCCTCAAGCATGGACAGCCGTTACTGGGGTTTTGTTCCTAAACGGTTTCTAATCGGCAAGGCTATGTTGATATTCTGGCCACTGAACCGTATCCGGATTATCAAGTAATTGACAAATATTAAGGTATAAATATAATAAGTATAGTAGAGCGTTAGGTGGTTGCGGTTTCGGTTAAGCAACATACTAATACCGACAAACGATACTTGGCCGAGGCCGAAGCCAATAGACGAAACCAAATTTAGGAGGTGAATAAAATGACCAAGAGATTATTTGCCTTGCTGTTGGTGGCAGCTATGGTTTCATTTTTGGGCTGCACCACTACTCAGAAGGGCGCGGCAGTCGGTGCCGGCACCGGCGCCGTATTGGGCGGGGTTATCGGACATCAGTCCGGAGAAGGGCCGGCAGGCGCGGCTATTGGTGCGGCAGCCGGCGGTTTGGCCGGGGCATTGATCGGCGAGCAGATGGATACCAAGTTCTGTCCGGTCTGCGGCCGCCATTACACTTCGGATGTGAAGTATTGTCCGGTTGACGGTGCAGAGTTAAAGCCGCTGCAGAAATAAAAAGAATGACGCTGAATTTTGCCAACCGGATAACCATATTCCGGATTTTGGCCGTACCTTTTTTTATTACCAGCGTCCTTTACTACAGTCCCCAAAGAGATTTCTTAAGATTTGTCTCTTTGGGGATTTTTCTTTTGGCGATTATCTCGGATGCGGTGGACGGTTACATTGCCCGCACCCAGAAACAAGAGACCACTGTCGGACTAATCCTTGATCCGCTGGCCGATAAGCTACTTTTAATCAGTGCCTTTATCTGTCTCTATGCGGTTGATGGATTCCCTAAGGGTATCCGTTTCCCCCTTTGGGTGGTTTTAGTAGTGATAAGCCGGGATATGATTATACTTTTGGGGTCGATGCTGATTTATCTTTTTTGTGGCAATATGCAGATTGCGCCCAGCCGCTGGGGCAAGCTCACCACCTTCTTACAGACCTTGGCGGTAGTGGGGATTTTGGTGCAATTTGAATTTTCGTATGTTATCTGGTATCTGATGGTCTTGTTTACCGCAATCTCCGGTTTTGGCTATATCCGTAAAGGGGTAAGGATTTTAAATGTTCCCCACCGCAGTTAAAATTATTTCCGCGCTGCTCGCGGCCTATTTTTTAGGGGCATTTCCTACCGCTTTCCTACTGGGTAAACTTTTTAAGAAAATCGATATTCGTCAGTTCGGCTCGGGCAATGTGGGGGCCACCAATGCCTTTAGGGTTTTGGGTAAGCTGCCGGGGGTTATGGTGTTGCTAATTGATATTTTAAAAGGCGTGCTTTGTGCAACACTCATTGCCGGAGTATTTGAGCAAACTTCGCTTTTGGCGCGCATCCTACTGGGCGCCGCCGCGGTTGCCGGACATGTCTGGAGCGTGTTTTTGAGATTTAAAGGCGGCAAGGGTATGGCCACCAGTCTCGGGGTCTTGCTCGGTCTGGCCATAGGTATTCCCTTGGTCAGGCCAGTACTTTTCTTAAGTGTTGCGGTCTGGATAGTAGTATTTGTCTTGAGCGGAATCGTTTCATTCGCTTCAATAATCTCCGCGGTCGCCTTTCCCGTTTTTACCGTCGCGTTTTGCGCACCGCTGGAATTGGTAATTATGTCCGTTGCCTTGTGTGTCTTGGTAACTCTGCGTCACCACTCGAATCTCTCCCGGCTTATCCGTCGGGAAGAACCCCGCGTTTTTACGCCCTTCTTTATAAAGAGATAACCCTTCAGAAAGCGTTTCCCAAAATCGCCGGTTTGGCTATTGAAGGCTTTTAATCCCATTATATACTTGCAATGAGCTAAAGAATGCGTTCTTTGGGGTTCTTAAGTGGAAGTTTTTTATATACGGAGAAGGACATCCCGCTACTCTCTGGGATGCAAAGCCGCTGGCCCGCCAGCCACGGTTGGGACAGCCGGGTTACCGAAAATATAAGCCAAATCCAAGAAGGAGGAATACGCACTCGGAAGGTAACCCGGCCTTATTACCAAAGGAAGGTGCCATGCGCGAACTTCTGTATAAGAATCTGACTTGCGTGGAGAAGGGGAGAAAGATTCTTTCGGTCCGCGACGAGTCGCAGAAGAACGGGTTTCTCACCCGGACCTATAAGAAGTTTATCTATCTTATCCGGGATACGGGAAACCTGCGCGCCGCGCTTGTCCCGCCGAGCTTTTACATATTGAAGATTCACGACTCGAAGAACTCTCGGGAAAGATTCATCTTCAAGGTAAAGGGAAATTTCTATGTGGTCAATAACGGCCAAGTCCGGGTGGTATATTTCTGTCATTCTTTTAAAATAGACCTCTTGCAGCTAAATCCCTCCCCCCAGCAGAGTCCTACCAATTGTTAAATTGAGATTCTAAAAACTATTCTCAACGCTAATGGCCGCTAATTTCTAAAACACTAATTTCCGCTAATATTCGCGGTAATTAGCGTTTTTCCCCGCTCGCTTGACAGCAAATTTCTTTTGTGTTAAGTTATACGGGTGATTAAAGATAATATCCTAAAATTAAACGAGGATATTGCCGCGGTCTGCGCCAAAGCGGGAAGAGACCCTCAGGAGATTACCCTTGTAGCAGTTACCAAGACCGCCACGGTTGAAGATATAAAAGAGGCAGCCGCCGCAGGGATTACTGACTTTGCCGAGAGCCGTGTCCAAGAGGCCAGGGAAAAATTTGCGCGTTTAAAGCACATACCCGGCTTAAGGTGGCATCTGGTCGGCCACCTGCAGACCAACAAAATAAAGCCTGCTTTGGAAATTTTCTTGTTAATCCATTCGGTAGACAGTCTAAGGCTATTACAAGAGATAAATAAGTGCGCATCCCGTTGGGAAAAGCCTGCCGAGGTTTTACTACAAGTAAATGTTTCTGGCGAAAAGACCAAGTTTGGCGTAAGCCCGGAAGGTGTGGATGAAATTTTGAAAGAGGCTGCAGGGCTGGAGGCTGTCCGGGTCAAGGGCCTGATGACTATTGCGCCCTTAACTAATGACGAGAAGGCGATTCGCGCGGCATTTTCAGGCTTACGACGGTTAAAGGAGCGGGTTGAAAGGTCTATATCCGCACCCAATATAGTTATGCAGCATCTTTCAATGGGCATGACTAATGATTACCGGATAGCTATTGAGGAAGGTTCAAATATGTTGCGCATCGGCAGGGGGATATTCGGCAAATGACCGGATATAAGTCAATCGGGATTATCGGTTATGGAAATATGGGTTCTGCTATTGCCCAGCGGTTGAAGTGTAAATTCCCGGTTGTCGTTTTTGATAAGGATGTTACTAAACTTAAGAATCTCTCCGGCGTAAATGTCTGTAGAGGCGCGAAAGAATTAGCCGGGGCAGCTGAGGCAGTAATCTTGGCGGTTAAGCCGC
>JBMONJ010000213.1:0-3407 GCA_049324655.1 Candidatus Omnitrophota bacterium
CTCCCCAGTAGACTAAGGCCATTACCTTTCGCCGCTCGTGAAGTTCGCCTTGGATGTACTTCATCAGGGCCGGGAAAAAGGGCTTGTCTTGAAGATGCGCATAATGCTTTAAGGCCAACTCTTCAGTAACCCTGACCATTTTTGCTGCCACAATTTCTAATTTGGTTTCGGAAAGACGGGTGAGGATGTTTCCCGTAAGCGACTTTACCAGGCCGTCGGGCTTAATTAAAATTAAGGTCTGCTGATTCATTTTTTTATTAACCCCACTATCCTTTCTAAGTCTTCATTGGAGTAATACTCAATTACTACCTTACCTCTCTTGCGCTGATGCAGAATGCGCACCTTGGTGCCTAAATGATGCTGTAATTGTTCTTCAAACGAGGCCACAAAGGGGTCTTTGTTGGTGTCTTTTGCCAGTCTCCTTGCTGGCCGCCGATGGCGGGTCTGATTTTTTACCAGATTTTCCACGGCGCGCACTGAAAGGTTGCCTTCAAGAATATTATTAAATAATTTTAGCTGCTCGCTAAGCGTCTCAATGGACAATAATGCCCGGGCATGACCCATATTGATCTGGCCTTCGGCAATGCTTTTTTGAATCTCGGCCGGCAATTTCAACAGGCGCAGCAGATTGCTTACCGTGCTCCTATCTTTCCCAACTGATTGTGCCACAGAATCTTGCGTCAAATTAAACTCATTGATTAGCCGGAAAAAAGCCTTGGCTTCATCTATTGCATTGAGTTCTTCACGCTGGATATTCTCCATTATCGAAATCACCATGGCCTCTTCGTCACTTACATTGCGGACCACTGCCGGGATTTCCGGAAGATTCAAAGACTTTGCCGCGCGCAACCGGCGCTCTCCGGCAATTACTTCATAGCCGTCAGCGACTTTACGAATTATAATCGGCTGCAAAATTCCCTTTTCCCGGATTGAGGCAATTAATTCCTCCTGCTTTGCGGAATTAAATTCCAACCGAGGCTGATAAGGACAGGGTTTGACTAGTTCGGTCCTTACCCGCACAATCTCTTGCGCGCTGGGGGCTGATTCTAATTTCTCGATAATATTTTCCGAAATCAATGCCGAAAGTCCTCTACCCAGCACTTTCTTTTCCATTTTCTCCTCCTAAATTTTCTGACACTAGATTACGCGGATTTTCCGTCGGAACTAATGCAGGTCTCCGCATTAAGGCAGGATTTAAAACCTCCTGGGCTAATTCATCGTATCTTTGTGCGCCAATAGAATGTTTGTCATATATTGAAATCGGCTTGCCAAAACTCGGCGCCTCACTTAAGCGCACGCTACGCGGAATTATGGTCTGGTAAACCTTGTCCTTGAAAAAACTCTTAATTTCTGTAATGACCTCGGAAGTAAGGTTAGTACGGAAATCAGCCATAGTCAATAATACACCTTCAATGTCCAAACTGGGATTCAGTCTTTGTTTAATCAAATTTACCGTCTTTAAAAGCAGCGATACGCCCTCCAAGGCGTAAAATTCGCACTGAATAGGGATAATCACTGAATCCGCCGCAACCAATGCATTTAAAGTTAACAATCCTAGTGATGGTGGGCAATCCACAATTAGAAAATCGTAGAGGTTTTTGGCAGTCTCCAAGGCGTATTTGAGCTGACGCTCGCGATCCAACATTGCCACCATTTCTATCTCTGCACCGGTAAGTTCAATGTTAGAAGGTAGCACTTCTAAGTTGGGGATGGATGATTTTAAGACTGTAGTTTCTAATTTTTGGTGGTTTAATAGGAGATGATAAATGGAGGATTTTAGCGTGTTTTTATCTAAGCCGAGTCCGCTGGTAGAGTTACCTTGAGGGTCAACATCGACGAGCAAAACCCGCTTGCCGGCTATTGCCAAAGAAGCAGCAAGATTAACCGCAGTCGTGGTTTTGCCGGTGCCACCCTTCTGGTTACAAATGGCAATAATTTTACCCATTATTATGTTTTAAAGCCAATGTTTCACGTGAAACTCAAAAATATAGTAGCAAAAAGGCGAAAAAAATCAAGCAATTTTTATTTAATAACTTTAACCTGTATTTTGGCAGGTTTGGCGCCGCCCATACCAAAAAGACCCTTGGTTTCTTCAGCCAGCACCTTAATTTCTAAGTTTTCACGTGGAACATTCAGTTGTTTAAGGGCCATCTTTACCGCTTCTTCCACGGTTTTGCCCTCAACTTCAATACTTTTCATTAATTTCGGGGGGCTGCCTTTTGCGCGATTAGCCATTGAAATCCTGTGGATAATGTGGAATAAACCACCCAATACAAAGCCAAGCCGCTAGGAAAATGGTAAAACATAAAACCAAAAAGCAGGGGGAAAACCACCAACATAATCTTCTGTTGCTGCGGGTCGCCTCCTGCAGAAAATTTCATTGACATTTTCTGCTGGAAAAACATAACTGCCGTGAGAAATAAGGGTAAGGCATTTAACTCATTGCCCAATATGGGGATACTAAATGGCAAAGTCAAAAGGCGGTCTGGCTCAGATAAATCTTTAATCCAAAGAAAACCGCTTCCTTTAAGCGCTAAAGAACGAATAAGCGCCTGATATAAAGCAAAAAAGATGGGAATCTGTAAAAGCAACGGCAGGCACCCACCAAAAGGATTGATCTTGTTGGCCCTATATAGTTCTAACATTTCCTTGTTCAGCCGCTGAGCATCATTGGAGTAGGTTCTCTTCAAAAGCTCAATTTGCGGCTGTAATTTTTGCATCTCCCGCATTGACTTAAGACTCTTGGCGGTCAAGGGATATAATAGGAAAAAGATAAGAGTACCCAGAAGGACAATGGCGAAACCCCAATTTTTAGTCAAGTCGAATAGAGACCACATAACCTTTAGCACTATTTTTGAGATACCATCAAAGGCGCCGAGATGGATTATCTGCTCTAACCCTGAATTATACCTAACCAATGCTGCGGCATCTTGCGGTCCTAAGTATAACACTCCCTGCCATTGATTGGATTGGTTGCTGGCAATTCCCAGAAATCGGCCATTGCCGTTTGAAGACAGAAAAAGGCGCTTAATCGCCAAATCGGGTTTAAAAATTGCGCAAAAATAGCGATCTCGGAAGCCAACCCACGCCATTGATTCAGCCGACGGTAACTTTGTCTTTCCATTAAGCCTGTCAATATTTATTCGTAACAGCTTGTCTGGTAATGAGATAGCCAATTCAAGAAAACTCCGATGTTTTTTAAATTCGCGGCTTTGCTGGGCGAGTTCTGAATCAATATTAAAGAGATTAAGGTCATCAACAACTTCAGCAACTTTTCCTTGGTCCAAAAGGGCGATACGGACTTCCAATGCTTGGTCGTCTTTGACCCTGAATTCCTTGATAATTTTTTGTACACCATTTTCATAGACTAAAACTATCTTTTGTGCGCTAGCCTCAACAAACTTAAA
>JBMONJ010000214.1:0-3400 GCA_049324655.1 Candidatus Omnitrophota bacterium
GCCTATCCCAAAAATCGCCTGTCCGCGGTTGACAAAGAAGGCCCACATCGGAATTCCGTATTTCCCCGCGATGCCGGGGAAAAAATCGGCAAAGGGCCGGCAGCGGTTGTAGTTATCAATTACAAATTCGCCGGAGGGCTTAAGGTAATAACGTTTCATTGCCAAAGATTTTACATTCTTTAAGCGTTTTGTCCATAAAAATTTTCTTTTCCTGTCGGTCCTACTTTGCTATACTTATAACTTATCCTCACAAGGAGGCAGGATGCGGATATTCCGCAGATTGATCATCATTCTCGGCGTGCTCTTCTTGACCTTACTTATTCTGTCGGCCGGGTTCTTCTTAACCGTCAAGCACCTCAAGCTCAAAGATATTGTTGAGGAAGAAATCGAGAGCTCGCTGGGAATTAATGTGACGATTGAGAAGCTCGAGTTTTCTGGGCTACTGTCGCATATCGGCGCCAGGGGTATAACCATTCATAACCCTGCCGGTTTCTTGGAATCGGAGCTCGCCTATTTAAATGCCATTCACCTGACCCTCGACCCCTTTGAGACTTTCATCCGCAAAAAGCCGAATATTTATCTTTTGGCGCTGGACCTAAAGCGTCTCAATATCGTTAAAAATGCCGACGGCCGGGTAAACATCAAGGAATTAATTCCCATCAGGGAAGGCGTTGCCAGAGAAGACCAAACGCCTTTTTATTTTAAGGTCTTGGTGCTAAGCGTGGGTGAAGTGACTTATACTGATCATACCCAACGCTGGGCAAAGACTCGCCGTTACCCGGTTCGTATAAACAACGCCTCATTTGTCAATCTCCAAGATGAGCAGGCAGTAACCAGATTGATTATCTATAAGGCGCTGGAAAATACCGATGTCGGCAGGCTGATTAATCTCACCATCGTCCCCGTATTTTCTTCGCTCAACGACACCGTCGGCGCGGCGTGGGGCACGGCAAAGTCCGGGGTCAAGGGCGCGGTAAGCATCGCCACCCTGCCCTTTAAACTGCTTTTTGGTCATGAATGAAATAGATTTTTAGAGAAGACTATGGCGATTAGGGGAAATCCCCAAAGGATTTTTTGCGAAGGAGTAAAGTGGGGTGACTTGGACGCTGCCAGCTTTGAGCAGGTGGTGGGCTATTTTAAGAAGCGGGTTGAGATCTGTTTCTTCGCGCCGGTAAAGAATTTGCTGCTGCCGGAATATAAGACCACGGGTTTTATCGTCTTGGCGGTCATCTCGGCGGTGATAGATATCCTCTCCCAATATTATTATTGGGAGAGCGGCATTAAGCATAAAGACAAATACAAAAAATTCCTGCGCGATAATTTTAAAGAATTCCGCCAGCCGATTGCGCTAAAAAGGCTGCCCCATGTAAAAGACCTCGCGGATTTTTTCTACGAAGGATTCCGCTGCCAGATACTGCACAATTTTATGCTCTCCGAATATTCTACGCTGAGCTGGAAGGCGGGTTTGCTGCAGGTGCACCTTTGGGATAAAGAGAAGAGCCAGAAAGAGGTGATTCTTAATCCGAGATTGCTTATAGAAGGTTTGGAAAATATCTTCCTTAATTATATCGGCGGACTGTTAGATAAAAAGAATTCCCGATTAAGAGCAGGTTTTGCCAGAAAACTCTTTATAGATACCGGAGTAAAACTCAGAATTTAAATTTGTTGACAAAATAAGATTTTTTTGTAGAATCGAAGCTGTCCAAAGCTATTTATTCTCCTTCGCCTTACTAATGGAATATGGTGGTATAGGCTTCGGAGAATTATTCCGTCGGAGAATATTCTACGAAGCATATACCATCACTATCATTACTTATGCGAAGTAGAATAAGTTACCCGCCCGAAGGTTGATATGCACCGGAAGATTACCAAGCTGAACGGTATTTGCGACGACCTCAACAAACTATCCGGTATCAATTTCAGCTTTATCCCCGCAGTTAAAGAAATTAACCTGCCCCTGTGCTCGGTTGAAAAAATCTGCAAGGCTAAGGATTTCAATCGGCAGCGCAACCGCTGCCGGGATATCGTCGTTTCCTCGATCAACAAATCCAAGCGAACTGACTTTAGGGTGCAGCGCTTTAGCTGCGGTCTGTCGGAGTTTATCCTGCCGATTTTCAATAACGGGAATTTGCGCGGCGTGATCCTGACTAATCAGATTAAAGAAAAGAACTCCTGCGCCGGCGCCTCAAGCGATTCCTGTCTTCCCGCCATGGACCCCAAACAGATAGTTTCTCTGGCCTCGCTGCTTAATTATTGCCGTCCCCATTTTAAGGAGACGGTATCCGCATTGCAGCCGGGGTTGGTTCCCAATACCAAGGACAAGTTGTTGATTGAGCGGGCAAAGAATTTCATCGAAAGGAGTTATCACCGCCCGGATCTTTCCCTGAAGGATTTGACTAAAGAAATCAATACCAGTTATTTCCGCCTTTGCCGGTTATTCAAGAAGCGGCTGGATATGACTTTTACGCAGTATGTTACCTTGGTGCGGCTAAAGGCCGCTTTGCGGCTGCTGCAGAATCTTAATCTTAGCGTGGCGCAGGTGGCGTATGCCGTGGGTATTTCTGACGCGCAGTATTTTGACCGGGTCTTTAAAAAGATTCTCGGCTGCCGGCCCAAAGATTATCGTTTTAGCGCGGTGAACCGGCGAGAGAAGACACGGCTAAAGGTTTTATCCCAGTTACCTTAATAATTATTTAATGGCAGAGCAAAGGCATTTTCCGCGTTTTGCCTTAAGACTTGCGGCAAAACTCAGGATTTTCGATCAGGAGGCCAACGCGGACATCATCAATCCCATTGATGTGCTGACTGAAAATATCGGGCAAGGCGGGATGCGTTTGACCCTGCCGCGCAGCTGGGATTGTCCGCAGTGCAACAACTGTTTGGGATGGATTTATAATTTGGGCTGCAAGCTTAAGAACAATCACACCCAAGACGACACCCGCTTTCTTAATCCCAAACTTACGCTAAAGGTAGTCTTAGCCGGGCTGCCGGCAGCCGGCGAAGGGCCCTTGGAATTAGAAGGCAGCTGTGTCTGGGTTAAGACCGATGTGCCGTCGGGAGAAGATAGTTACAGCGTCGGGATTGCCTTTTCCGAGTCGCAGCAGAGAAAGATCGCGCCGTATTTATTCGCCCCGCCTAAGGCCTAGCAAAAAAATCCACTAAAAAAGCAAAATCGTCTATTGACAGGCTTTGCTGATATGTTAAAATGCGGCTGCTTTTATAAGCGAGCGAGATTATTCCAGCGTGAAATTATTTCTCTTAAAGCCTATAAATAAGCCCGTGTGCCATTTTAGTTAGCTTTCTAATTTGGAACGCGGGTTTTTTTATCCGCCTTCGCTTGCTGAAGATTTCAGTGAAGGCGAGCTCCGGCGAGATGTTCGCAAAGTAAGGCAAATCCTTA
>JBMONJ010000215.1:0-3348 GCA_049324655.1 Candidatus Omnitrophota bacterium
GCGCAAGCCCCCCCCTGGCAGTCACCTCTCTATTTCTATTCCTTAAATATCAAAATACAGGTAAAACTCATACGGATGCGGCCGCATCCTTACGGCGTCGATCTCTTTCTTGCGTTTGTATTCTAACCAAATATCCAACACATCCTTGGTGAATACACCGCCGCGCAGAAGATATTCATGATCTTTCTCCAGCGCATTCAACGCCGTATATAAGGACCCGGGCACGGTCGGGATATGCCTTAACTCTTCTTCGCTTAATTCAAAGATGTCCTTATCCAAAGGCTTGCCGGGATCAATCTTATTCACAATCCCGTCCAAGCCTGCCATTAGCATCGCGCTAAAAGCCAAATAACCATTACAAGCCGGATCCGGCGGCCGGAATTCAATCCGTTTGGACTTGGGATTATCCGAATACATCGGGATCCTTACCGCTGCTGAACGGTTCCTCTGCGAGTAAACCAGATTCACCGGCGCTTCATAACCCGGCACCAAGCGCTTATAAGAATTAGTGGTCGGCGCGCAAAAGGCCATCAGGCTGTTGGCGTGTTTCAGCAAACCGCCGATATAATACTTGGCGGTTTGACTTAACAAGGCGTAACCATTCTTATCGTAGAAAAGGTTTACCCCATCTTTCCACAAGCTCTGATGGCAATGCATACCCGAACCGTTGTCAGCGAACAAAGGCTTGGGCATAAAAGTAGCCACCATATTATTTTTTTTGGCCATATTCTTGATAATATATTTATAGAGAAGCAGATTATCCGCCATCTTGGTCAAGCGGTCGAACTTCATATCGATTTCGCACTGACCGGCAGTCGCCACTTCATGATGATGCACCTCTACATTTATGCCTGACTCCCGCATTTTAAGAATTATCCGGCTCCTTAAATCCTGAATAGAATCGTGTGGCGGAACCGGAAAATATCCCTCTTTAAAACGGATCTTATAACCTAAATTCGGCGCTTCATCTCTGCCGGTATTCCAATCGCCCTCGTCAGAGTCAATAAAATAATAACCAGAGTTCTCAGTCTGGTCAAAGCGCACATCATTAAAGATAAAGAATTCCGCCTCCGGGCCAAAATACACGGCATCGGCAACTCCGCAGTCCTTCAAATATTTTTCCGCTTTCTTGGCGATATAACGCGGGTCACGGGTGTAAGGTTTGCGGCTTAAGGGGTCATATATGTCACAAATGATGCTCACCGTCGGCACCTCGCAGACCGGATCAATAATTGCCGTAGTTGGATCAGGGATAAGAATCATATCTGATTCCTGAATCTTCTGAAATCCGCGAATAGAAGATCCGTCAAACCCAATCCCATCAACCCAGATAGAACGGGTGATATCATCCATATGGGTAAGCTCTTCAGCAGGAATAGAGAAATGCTGCCAGAGTCCCGGCAAATCGTTGAACTTAAGGTCCACGATTTTTATTTTGTGGTCTTTAATAAGTTTCATTGCCTCCTGAGCAGCCTTTTCATTAAAGGAGCCATTGAGCAGGGGATTTTTAGTTTTGACTTCGCTAACCGTCTTAGTCTTCGGCATTTTTCTCCTCCCGTAGATAAAAAAAGACGTTCTTTTCCCAAGAAAAGAACGTCTGTGTTCTCTTTGCGTTGTCCGCGCACTACTCAGTGCCTAATTACTAATCACCTTTTATAAGTAAGAACTGTCGCCTTTTGGTAACCCCTCTTGACTCTATGACCGCGTGGCCTTGGCTTGACGTCGTAGCAGAAACTCGAGGGCGTGTAAAAAGTGTTTACGCTTGGCCTCATCTAAACCGGTAAACTGTACTGCCACGCCATAGCGGGTAATATGCTTTTTTTGATCTGGGTCGCAGCGCTTTATCTCTCCTGTAAAATGCATAAAATCAGTGAGCGTAGGTAGCTGTATCTCGATCTCTAAAACCTCTCCAGGCGTATACTCCTTGCCGCTAAAAAAAGAACATCCACCCTCGCTTATATCTCTTAAAGTTGACAACTCCCACTTGGTGGCGGGGTCGGTGCAGGGCCTAAACCTTACCATAAAACTCCACGCCAAGCGCGGATGAAGCCGGTTGTTTTGCATAAAATAATGTTAGCGCGGCTTATACTTTCTGGCAAGGTTTTTGTTGCAGGATGTCTACAACGCCGGCTCACCTTTCTCAAAGGTACGTATCCTTATCGCGTTCTCAATATCATAAACAAAGATCTTACCGTCTCCAATCTCGCCGGTGCGTGCGTGGTCAGCAATAGTCTTAATAATCTTGTCCGCATCCGGATCTCTGACCACCACCTCAATCTTTATCTTAGGAAGAAGCTCTACCTTATATTTCTCACCCCGCCATTGCTGAACCATCCCTTTCTGTTTGCCGTGGCCTTCGATTTCCGTAATCATCAGGCCCGCGCAACCAGCGGACTCAAGGGAATGACGCACTACTTCAAGTCTCTCTGGTCGAATGATCGCCTCGATCTTTTTCATAGGATTCCTCCCCTTATTATTCACCCTTTATGCCCAAGAAAGAATACGCGGGTTTTCTGCCCAAGAACTCCGGGTAGGCGCTGTTGCCATGTTCACCGATATCCAAGCCTTCAATTTCTTCCTGCAGACTTACCCGGATACCCATGGTCTTCTTCAAAAGGGCCCACGCCAAGAGAGAAATTATGAAAACATAGGCGGCAACCCCGATAACCGCAGTTAATTGCGCGAGAAACAATTTTAACCCACCACCGTAAAATAATCCATTGCCCGTGGCCACTCCGGTAATCTTATCCTGCGCGAACAGACCCACGCAAAGCGTTCCGAACACGCCGTTAACCAGATGCACCGACAAGGCGCCGACCGGATCATCTATTCTAGCCCGGTCAAAAAAGATTACCGCCAGCACCACTAAGATTCCGGCGATAAGCCCGATAATTATCGAGCTCGGTACGCTCACAAAAGCGCACGGCGCAGTAATGGCTACCAAGCCGGCAAGACAGCCGTTAAGCGTCATGCCCAAATCAGGTTTGCCTAAGATAATCCAAGAAATCACCGTCGAGCTCATGATTGCCGCCGCAGCCGCGGTATTGGTGGTCATTGCAATATGCCCAATGGCCACCGGGTCCGCAGCCATAGTTGAACCGGGATTAAAACCAAACCACCCGAACCAAAGTACAAAGGTACCCAGCGTAGCGATAGAAAGATTATGGCCGGGAATGGGATTTATATTCCCGTTATTATATTTTCCAAAGCGCGGCCCTAACATCAACACGCCGGCCAAGGCTGCCCAACCGCCCACTGAGTGCACTACTGTAGAGCCGGCAAAATCAAACATTCCCTTCTGCGCCAGCCATCCCCCACCCCAAATCCAGTGGCCGACGATTGGGTAAA
>JBMONJ010000216.1:0-3335 GCA_049324655.1 Candidatus Omnitrophota bacterium
GCTTAAGGAGCTGATTATTACCGACAGCATTCCTTTGGATCACAAAAAGCGGGATGCCAAGATTAAGGTCTTGTCGATCGCTCCGCTTTTTGCCGAGGCGATCTGGAGGATACACCGCGAAGAATCGGTGAGTTGTTTGTTTGATTAATTACTAGGAAAAAGGACGATTAAATGAAAGAAATTATCTTGGCAGTAGAGCTGCGGGAAGAAACCGGTAAGGGGAAAATAAATGCCGTAAGGAAAAATGGTTTTGTTCCGGCGGTGGTTTATGGCGAGGCCAGAAAACCACGCTCTCTTAAGGTGGACCGCAAGACCTTGATAAGGCTTTTAAAGGAGCACCGCGGCGAGAACATTATCATCAATCTCGATATTGCCGGTGAGGAGAAGAAGACCAAGGATACCAATGTGATCATCAAAGAGATCCAGCGCGATCCGGTAAGCGAAGAGATACTGCATATTGATTTTCAACAGATATCCCTTACTAAGGCAATTCATGTAAAGGTTCCCATCGTCGCGAAGGGAGAGCCGGTGGGCGTAAAGCAAGACGGGGGTTCACTCGATCATGTAATGTGGGAATTGGAGGTCGAGTGCTTACCGACGCAGATTCCTCAAAATATCGAAGTAGAAGTCGAGCATATGAAGATTAATGACACGGTCCGTATCAAAGATTTAAAAATTCCGTCGGGAATCAAGGTATTGCAGGACGCGGAGGCTATTGTTTTGTCCGTTGCGCCTCCGGTCAAGGAAGAAGTGGTCGCGGCTGCGGCCGAGGCTGCTGCGGCCACCGAGCCGGAAGTTATCAAGGAGAAGAAAGAAGAAGTCGAGGGCGCGAAGGAAGAAAAGAAGGAAGAGAAGAAGGAAGAAAAGAAGGAAGAAAAGAAATAATTGAAATTATTAGTTGGATTGGGCAACCCCGGAAAGAGTTACCAGAAAACCCGCCATAATTTTGGTTTTCTTGTTGTTAGCTCCCTTGCCAAAAAATACGGATTGGTCTTTAAGAGGAGTTTGTTTTTTAAGAGCCGCCTTGCCAGAGGTAATATCGCCGGCAAGGCGGCTCTTCTAGCCCTGCCGCAGACCTTTATGAATAATTCGGGAATTGCGGTGGCCGGCCTGATGAAACGGTTAAGGCTTAAACCCCACGACCTTTTGGTGGTCTGCGACGATGTAAATTTGCGGCTGGGCAGTTTGCGTATCCGTGCCTCCGGCAGCGACGGAGGGCACAATGGTCTAAGTTCAATAATCGCGGCTTTAGGAACCCGAGAATTTCCCCGTCTAAGATTGGGGGTGGGTCCGGCGGGTAAACCGGAAGGTCTCGCCTCCTTTGTTTTGACAGAATTTGCGCAAGACAACTGGCCAATGGTTGTCGTGCAAACGCAGAAGGCAGTAGATTGTTGTCAGGCGTGGCTTAAAGAAGGTATAGTTAAGGCAATGGACCAATTCAACAAAGGATAACCAATGGGAAGATATGAAGTGATGTACATTACCAGCGCTTCTTTAAGCGCGACAGAGAAAGATACACTCTTAAAACAGGTCGCTGATTCTATAACCAAAAACGAAGGCAAGGTAATTAACAAGGTGCTTTGGTTGGAAAAGCACCGGATGGTTTTTACCATTAAGCGGCAGAGGGAGGGCAGCTATTTTCTCGTGGAGTTTACCAGCCCGGCCGCGGCGATAAGCAAACTTGCCTCGGCGTGGAAAATCAACGAGAATATTTTGAGGTTTGAGATAATCAATTTGGAGAAATAGTCCCAAAAAACCGAGGTGGATTATGGCAAGTCTAAATAAGGTTTTTCTTATCGGCAACTTAACCCGCGACCCGGAACTGCGCTATACTCCGTCGGGTACTGCGGTAGTGACTTTGCGTCTGGCGGTTAACCGGCGTTACCGTGACAAGACCGGCGAGAATAAAGAAGAGGTTTGCTTCCTTTCTGTGACCGCTTGGGATAAGCAGGCCGAGGTTTGCAATCAGTATCTTTCTAAGGGCAGGCCGGTTTTTGTGGAAGGCCGCCTGCAGTCGCGCTCGTGGGAAAATAATGAAGGCCAGAAGCGTTCGGTATTGGAGGTGCGCGCGGAAAGGATTCAGTTCTTGGGCGCAGGAAAGCCCGGCGCTGCGCCCGTGTCTGAGGAGTACATTGCAGCACAACCGGAAGCTAAGGATAAAATAAATGAGCCCAGCGACTTAGTCTGGGACGAGGAGGGAAAAATTGGAGAGAAGGACCAGGAAAGTATTTAAGAAGACCGACCGGGAGAAGGATCTTTTTCCGCGGGAGGCCCGCCGGAAGTTCTGCCGGTTCTGCAGGGAGGAAAAAGGCGACGGGGTAATTGATTATAAAGACTTGGCCCGGTTGACCAAGTTTCTTACGGATCGGGGAAAGATTGTTTCCCGCCGGATTACCGGCACTTGCGCCAAACATCAGCGCCAAGTGGCGCGGGCCATTAAGCGCGCGCGTTTTCTGGCGCTGATTCGTTAATTTTGAAAAGACAATTAATCGCAGATGACCGCAGATGAAAAGCGACAGATGGGCGCAGATGAATTTCGCAGACAATCTGCGCTAATCTTGCATCTTCTAATCTGCGCTAATCTGTGCTTGTAAGAAAAAGAGGAAAAAAATGGAAGTAATCTTACGACAAGATGTGGACCGCATCGGAAAGGCCGGCACGGTGATTAAGGTCAAAGAAGGTTTTGCCCGTAATTACCTTCTTCCCAAAGGCTTGGCTTACCCAGCAACGCCACGTAATCTCAAGGTTCTTGAAGAAGAGTTCAAGAAAAAACAATCGCTGGCGCTAAAGGTAAAACAGGATGCTGCGGCTTTGGCCGCAAAGTTAAGCGGTCTTTCCTGTACGGTATCCGTGGATGTCAACGAAAACGAAAAGATGTATGGCTCGGTGGGTACCGCGGATATCATTAAGGCGCTTGCCGTCGAGGGTTACTCCTTGGAGAAAGAAGCGGTGATTTTGGAGAAGCCCATCGAAGAGTTAGGTATTTACGAAATCGAGATAAAGCTCCATCCCGAGGCAAAGGCAAAGATAAGACTATGGGTAACCAAGAGATAAAGGTCCCGCCCCAGAATACCGAGGCGGAAATGGCGGTCTTGGGTTCGATGCTTATTAGCGAAGACGCCATCCCTTTGGCGCTGGAGGTGGTGGATGTTGATTGTTTCTACCGGGACGCCAACCGGCTGATATTTTCCGCCATCCTCGAGCTTTACAATAATCAGAAGAGCATTGATCTCATCACCTTAAGCGATGAATTAAAAAGAAAGGGGAGTCTTGACTCCGTTGGCGGAATTGCCTATCTTACCAATCTTACCGAAGCTGTGCCTACCGCGGCAAAT
>JBMONJ010000217.1:0-27760 GCA_049324655.1 Candidatus Omnitrophota bacterium
TTTTTAGGGTTTAAAGGAGTGAGTATCAGTAACCGGGACATTTTTGCCTTGGATGTATTGGCAGTGGTATTGGGCCAAGGTAAAAGCAGCAGGCTCTATCGAGAAGTTTATAAAAATAAACAATTAGTTTATTCTGTAGGCGCATTTAATTTTACCCCTCTGGATAAAGGTATATTTGCCATTAAGGCCTTGATAGAGAAACAAAAAAGCGAGAAGGCAATTAAGGCAATCTTAGCGGAAATAGATAAAATTAAAAGTAGAGGGATTGATAACCAGGAACTGAAAAAAGCTAAAAAGCAGGTCCTTAGCGATTATCTCTTTAGCCGCCAGACTACTGCCGGAGTAGCCAGAGACATTGCTTTAAATGAAATCCTGGTCGGTGATGCTGATTTTTCCCAAAGGTATGTGGAAGCCGTAAAAAATTTAACTAAAGAGAATATCCAAGGGGTAGCAAAAAAATACCTCAATAAGCAAACTCTTACCATTATCGCTCTTTCGCCCCTCAGTTCCAAAGAAGAAGCAAAAAAAGAGATAGAATTGAAAAAAACAGAAATCAAAAAGATAGTCTTGGATAATGGTTTAGCCGTACTCTTAAAGGAAGATGCCACCTTTCCCTTAGTTTCGATAAAGGTGTTCTTTCGGGGAGGCCTAAGAGCGGAGACAAAAGAGAATAATGGAATATCTAATCTTACCTCGCGCCTGCTTTTAGCGGGGACAAAAGACCGCAGCGCCGAAGATATAGATATAAGCATAGAGTCCTTAGGCGCATCCCTTGACTCCTTTAGCGGAAATAATAGCTTCGGTATATCTTTAGAGATGCTTTCTGCGGATATAGACCAGGGCATAGCTATCTTAGCGGATCTACTGAGCAACCCTGTTTTTTCTGATGCAGAACTTAAGCACGAAAAGGAAAAGGCTTTAGCTCAAATCAAGGCTGACGAGGATAGTGTCTTTAAGGTAGCGTTTAAGTTGCTTAAAAAGACTCTTTTGGGAGAACATCCCTATAGATTTGACCCTTTGGGAGAAGAAGAGTCGCTTAAAAAATTGACCCGGAAGGAAATAATTGAATTCTATAAGAAATTCTGCGTGCCTAATAATATGGTCTTAACCGTATTCGGAGATATTGAATCTGAAAAAGTATTGCAGTTGATAAAAGATAAATTTGCTAAACTTTCCGCCGGCAAATTACCCCAAATTTCTTTGCCTGAGTCTTTTCCCGAAAAGTTTAAAGAAATAACTATCTCTGCTCCTAAAGAGCAGGCAGTGATAATGTTAGGGTTTGCTGGTGTTAGCATTACCGCTCCTGACCGCTATCCTCTGGAAGTATTAAATGCGCTAATGACTTCTATGAGCGGCCGTTTATATCAAGAAATAAGGGAAAAATCAGGACAGGCATATACTTTAGGGGGAAGCTCTGTTTTAGGGATAGAGCGGGGGTTTTATTATTTTTATGTATCCACCACCTTTGAAAACGTAGAAAGGGTAAAAGAAATTATCCTAAGAGAGATTAAAAACCTGCAAACAGATTTTGTGAGTGATGACGAGTTATCAAAAGTAAAAGTTTATCTTTGTGGCTGGCAAAAATTCAATTTAGAGACAAATTCTGCGCTTAGCCTTGAAGCTGGGTTCGATGAGTTATACGGTTTAGGATTTAATAATTATAAGCTCTATCAAGAAAAAATATCCCAGGTAAGTAAAGAGGAGATTATGCGGGTAGCAAAAACATATCTAAATTTAGATAAGGCCGTTACAGTAATCTTAAGATCTAAAGAAAATACCTCACCGCAATAACGAGGAGGGGAATTATGGAAAGGAAAGAACAGACTATTTTAGTTGCTCTGGGCGCAAATCTTCTTCTTATTATTTTGCGTTTTATCTTGGCTGGTGTTTCAGGCAGTTTGGGTCTTAAAGCCAATGCCTGGCACTCTGTGGCAGATGTTTTTGTTTCGGGAGTGGTGTATTTGGGCTTAGTGATTAGCCGCAAAGGGAATTTAAAGCTGGCAAAGGTAATCACTAAGTTAGAGCGCATGGTAGCAATATTTGTCTCGCTCTTTATTTTCTATATGGGCATTGAGTTGTTTTCAGAGGCAATAAAGGGAGAGCAAGTAGAGCTTAAATATTTAACCTTATCAGCTATCGGCGCATTCCTGGGAGTGATTATCTGCTACTTTATGGGCCGTTATAAGATTTATGTAGGAGAGCAGACCAGTTCTCCCAGCCTGGTTGCCGATGGCTATCACTCTAAGATAGATATGTATTGCTCAATATCCGTCTTGATAGGGTTAGTAGGTTCATTATTTGGCATGGCAAGTTTGGATAAAATTGCAGCAATGGTTGTAGTAGTGTTTATCTTCTTAGTGGCTTATGAGATATTCACCTCTAACCTTAAAGCGCTTTTTTCTAAGCAGACCCTGCTTGAGCCTTTGACGCATTTACATTTGGAGCCGCATAAAAAACCCAAGACAGTATTTATGCTCAGTATCAGCTCATTATTCGTTATTGGATATTTATTTTCCGGTGTTTATTATGTTAAATGGGATGAGCAGGGGATTGTGCGCAGGTTCGGGAGAATTATTCAAGAGAAAGCTCTACCGGGCTTGCATTACCGCCTGCCTTATCCTTTTGAAAGAATAGACTTGGTAAAGGTGGGCAATATCCACAAGATAGAGACCGGCTCAAATCTTTACTTAACCGGCGATACGAATCTCATTGATGCCAATATCGCCATCCATTATAGGATTTCCAATGCAGTCCAATATCTGCTTAAAGTAAATGGGCCGGATAAGCTGATTGTTACTGCCGCAACAGCCGGTATCCGCCGGATTCTCGGTGAAAGAGGCATTGATTATCTTTTGACTACTGGTAAGTCAGAGGTTGAGCTATCACTTAAACAATTCTTACAAAAGACGCTGGATGAAAATAACTCCGGCGTCCAAATAACCAGCCTGCAGCTTTTAGAGATGGCGCCACCCACAGATGCTATTGAGGCATTTCAGGATGTAGCCAGCGCTCGTGAAGATAAAGTAACCTATATTAACGAAGCGGAATCTTATCGTAATACCTTGGTTCCTGAAGCAAGAGGCAATGCCTATAAAATTCTTAGAGAAGCCGAGGCTTATAAAGAGGAAAAAATAAATTTTGCTCAAGGAGATGCCTCTCTCTTTTTACAGAGACTCCAGGAATATGAGAAGTCTAAGGATATTACGGAATTAAGACTATACTTGGAGAGTATGGAGAGGATATTGCCGAAGGTAAAGAAGTTTCTGGTTAGTCCAGATATCAAGATTGAGAGTACTGACCTTTGGTTGCTAAATGAAAAGCTTAAAGGGACAGGAATTAACTTGGGGGGTGGAAGATGAGCGAGAAAAAAAGTTTGGTAAAGGTTATTCTGGGTGCAGGCGCATTATTAGTGGTTTTGATTTTTAGCAATTTGGTGTTCTTTTCTGTAGATACTACGGAGTGTGCCGTGGTTACCCAGTTTGGTAACCCCGTAAAAACAATCTTAGAGCCGGGCTTAAGATATAAACTGCCTGAGCCGATTCAATCAGTTCACCGCTTTGATAACCGGCTTCAAGTTTATGAAGCCAATGAATTAGAATTGTTGACTTCCGATAAGAAAAGCGTGGTAGTTGATTACTATGGAACCTGGCGTATAACAGACCCGGTTACCTATATGAAGACAGTAAAGGATAAAGTCGGAGCAGAGGCGAGGCTTTCAGATGTTTTCTCTTCGAGCTTAGGCGTGGCATTAGGTCAGTATAATTTAGAGGACCTGATCAATATTGACGCTAATAAATTAAAGCTTGATAAGATGGCTCAGGAAATTAGCCAGAGGTGTAAAGATAAGGCCAGGGAATATGGTATCGAGGTGGTGGATGCCCAGATAAGGACTTTAAACTTCCCTGAGAATAATAAGCTAAGTGTCTTTCGCCGGATGAAGGCAGAGCGCGAGCAGATAGCCAGAAAGTACCGCTCTGAAGGTAGTGAAGAGGCAGCCAAAATCAGAGCTGAGGCACAAAAAGAACAGAAGACAATCCTTTCCGATGCCTATAAACAGGCTCAAAAGATTAGAGGCGAAGGTGATGCCGAGGCAATCAAGATATACGCTGAGGCCTTTCAGAAGAACCCCAAATTCTATGAGTTTATCCGCACCTTAGAGACTTACGAAAAATCCATTGATGATAAGACTACCATAATACTTCCTGGGGATTCAGAGCTTCTGAAGTATTTAGAGAAGAGCAGGGATGCAAAGACAGTAAAGTAAGCGAGGAAACGAGGAGGCATTACTATGGATAATAGAGATAATGAGATAAAAAGTGAGGAAAAACCTAAATTTTCTCCCCTCGCTGACATCTCTAATGCATTTAAGCATATTAATCTAAAGATGGTTATATTAATTCTGATTGTTGTAGGTTTTTCGCTCTATCTTTTAACCGGTATCTATGTGGTGAACCCCGGAGAGCAGGCAGTAGTTAGAAGGTTTGGCAACATAGTGGAGGGAGTAGTAACTGAGGGGATACATTATCGTATTCCTTGGCCCGTAGATAAAGTAGAGCGGGTTAATGTATCTGAGGTTAGGCGCGCGGATATTGGCGTAAGCCTTCCTGAGCATGAGCACGGTATATTTCCTCCGCAAAAAGTTCAACTCTTAACCGGCGATGAGAATATTATTAATGCAGAAGCCATTGTTCACTACAAGATAAAAGATGCGGTTAAATATCTCTACAATGTTAATTTTAGCGCGGAACGTTTGGTAAGAAATAGTGTTGAGACAGCCTTAGTCTATCTCATCGGGAACATGAGCGTAGATGATATCCTAACCGTGGAGAAATTAAGGGCGCAAGGAGCAGTTTTGCGTAAAACTCAAGACATACTCGATGCTTACAATAGCGGTTTGCAAATCACTACCTTTAACATCAAAGCCATTATTCCACCTCAGGAGGTAGCAGATGCCTTCCGGGATGTCACGACTGCCAGAGAGGATAAGGAGAGGGAGATAAATATGGCACGCGGCTATTACAACAGCCTGATCCCTGAGGCGCGAGGCAAGGCTCAAGAAGCGGTCAGTCAATCCCAGGCCTATAAAATTGAAGTGGTAAATACTGCCAAGGGTGATGCCGATAAATTTGAGGCGATGTTGGCTGAATACCAGAAAAATCAGCAGATTTATACCGAAGATACCACTAAGTACCGCCTTTATTTGGAGACAATGGAGAAAATACTTCCTCGGGTAAAAAAATATATACTTAATCCGTCCGGCGAAGGTCAACAAAAAATCAATTTAAAGTTTATCGATCAGCAATAATTCAAAGGATGAGTAGTCGAATGAGAAAATTTTTAATAGCTGCTTTTTTAGTTTTTGTGGTTCTTGGCTCACTATGTAGAGCTAAGATAGCCTGGGGCATATCCGAAGAAGAAGAGGTTATTCTGGATAAACCAAAGGTTGAAATCACTCCTGCGGCATGGGATTTTGGTAAGATTAAAGAAGGAGAAATAAAAACCTACGAGTTTGAGGCAAGGAATGTGGGTGACAAGGAGTTGATTATCACAAATACATTTTCTTCTTGCGGCTGCACAAAGGTAAGCATATCATCTACAAATATTTTACCTCAGGATTCTGCGAAACTTAAGGTAAGCTTTGACTCCAAAGGATTCGCGCCAGGCAGAACAGAGAGGATTATTTATGTAAACTCCAATGACCCGGATGAGCCGGTCAAGAAAGTTATCGTTTCGGCAGAAATAGAAAGTAACGCAAAATAGCAGTCCTTATGAATAAAAAGAGCCTTATTTTTTTCTCCTTAATCTTTTGTGCCTTAACTTTTTTGAGTCCCTGCTTGACTGAGGTTAAATTAGGCCAAAGAAGAAAAGCAATGCATATGCATAGGGACACCGATTCTATTTCTAGTATCCAGTTAATAAATAAGGCGAAAGACTATGATGGAAAAGAGGTAATTTACGAAGGAGAGGCGATTGGCGATATTATGAGGCGGGGCAGAGAATATGCCTGGGTAAACGTTAATGATGGAGATAATGCTATAGGCGTATGGTCGCCTTGGGATTCGGTTAAAGAAATAACTAAGCTCGGTAGTTATAAATATAAAGGCGATCTCCTAAAAATTATAGGTCGGTTTAATCGGGCCTGCCTTCAGCACGGTGGAGATCTTGATATCCATGCCCAGAAAATAGAGATATTGCAAAAGGGCCGCAGGATAGTTGAACATCTAAATCTACAAAAAGTGCGCTTGGCAGTCGTGTCAGGGATTTTGCTTTTAGTGCTTATGATTTTTCAATATTTTCAAAGGAAAATTTCACTTAAGAAAGGTTAGTTTTGATATCTATGATTTCCAAGATGATGCATAGAATTCTTATAGGTTTATTGTTTGCATATATAGGCTATTTTTTGCCTGTAGCATTTGCAGAGCAGCCCACCGGCGTTTCTTTTCAAAAAGGAGCCTCTATTGATAAAAAAGCACCAGAATTTAGTTTAGAGGATATCAAGGGAGATAAAGTCAATCTAAAAGAACTATGTGGTAAACCAATCTTGTTAAAATTCTGGACGAGTTGGTGCCCTTTCTGCCGGAAAGAGATTCCCAAGGTAAATAAACTTTATGAGGATTATAGCCAAAAGGGGCTTGTCATCTTAGCTATAGATATTGAGGAAACCAAAGCCAAAATCTCCTCCTTTGCCCAAAAACAAAATATCAAATATAAGATTTTATTTGATTTAGACGGCGAGGTTGCCAAATCGTATGAGGTAATGGGCGTACCTACTTATGTGTTAATTGATAAAGATTGTTTAATAAGGTATACAGGTAATTCCAGACCTGAGCGGACATTAATTGAAAAGTTGCTATAAGATTAGCCGTTTGAAATGTTAACGAAGAAAGGAGATATCCAATGCGATTTTTCTGTAAAAGAAGCAAAATGATTTTATACCTTGTTTCTCTAATATTCTTCTCTCAAGTGGTATTTGCACAAATCGTCGATACGCAAAAGACAGATATTTACTCCAAGCTTAAGGATCGCCGATGCACGATGTCTCTTGATAAGTGCGATTGCCCAGATGCTAAAGAGATGAAGGCATATATAGACGCACTTTTAGAGACAGGAGTTGCCAAAGAAGATATTTTTTATAAGGTAGCGAAGAAATTCTCTCCTAAGGTAATACTGGATGAACAAATAAAGTCAGAGGTAGAGCAAAGATTAATCAAGGAGACAGGCGACAAACGTTCACAAGTTATTTTTGAACCTACCTCTTTGGATTTTGGCAAAGCGAGTAAGAAACAGGCAAAAGTAAATAAAATATTTAAGGTGTATAACAAGGGCAATATTGACTTGATTATAACTAACATAAGGGCATCTTGCGGCTGTGTAAGCGCTGCTTTGAAAGTTGGTAAAAATAAAAGCCCTTATTTTGGTGTAGCCGGTGCAAATCCAGGCTGGCAAGCAGCAATTGAACCCGGTAAATCTGGAGAATTAGAAGTGGCATTGGATTTAAATCATTCCTCAATGGACATCGGTAAACAAATGAGGAAAATCTTTATTTCCAACAATGACCCGCTTAATCCCGAAGCTACTCTAAAAGTAGAAATTGAAGTTACGGAATAAACCTATGAAGAAAACCATTTACTTCATTTGTTCTATCATTTTATTTCTCTTTTTTATTAATCGTTTCCCCGCTTATAGTCAAGAATCAGATAAGCCTAAGTTAATTATCTTTCACTCGCTTACCTGCCATTCCTGTATTAAGGTAAAAAAAGAAATAATGCCGGAGATTGAGAAGGAATACAAAGATAAGCTCATTTTCGAATACCGTGATATCGCTGATATCGAAAATTACAAACTTTTGGTAAGTCTCCAAGAGAAACATAGCGTAAAGTTAAGTAATGACCTGCCGATATTCTACCTCGAGGGTAATTTTATAAACGGGGAAAAGAATATTAAAGCCCACTGGAGGAAGTTTATTGCTCAATCATTACGCAGTCAAAATAAAGATATGCGTGGATTACCATCAATAGATTTGGTCTCTAGATTTAAGTCGTTTAAGTTTTTTACAATTATTAGCGCGGGCTTGATTGATGGAGTAAACCCCTGCGTCTTCACGGTCCTTGTATTCTTCCTGTCATTTTTAACTGTGCAGGGATATATAAAAAGAGAGTTAATCGCTATCGGCCTGAGTTTTATACTTGCTGTCTTTATGGCCTACGTCTTAATTGGCTTGGGCGCATTTACTTTTCTTTATCAGATGAGCGGATTCTGGATTATTGCAAAGATAGTCAATTACTCAGTTGGGATGTTTGCTATTTTACTGGGTATATTAGCTATTTATGACTTCTTCAAATTTAAGAAAACTGGAAAAACAGAAGGCTTGGCGTTGCAATTACCCCAGGCACTAAAGAATAAGATTCACAAAATAGTAGGTCGGCACTACCGGATTATTAAGAACGAAGAAGGCATTATTACGCGTAGCCACATTTTTAAATTAATTTTGAGCGCTCTAATTGCAGGTTTTCTAATATCTCTTCATGAATCAGTCTGCACCGGGCAGGTATACCTTCCTACCATAACCTTTATTTTAAAGACGACTTCATTTAGATTACAAGCCATAGGCTATCTTTTAACTTACAATTTTATGTTTATCGTGCCGCTTTTGGTGATATTTATCTTTGCGCTCTCCGGCGCTACTTCCGGACAGTTTTCGCAGTTTTTAAAGAAACATCTTTTAACAATAAAGGTTCTTATGGCAATTTTATTCTTTAGTTTGGGAATGTTTCTGATTTTGAGAGCATAAATGAAAAAATAGAAGGTCAGGCAAGAATGAAACAAGGGCGGTTGTATATTACAAATAGGATTTATGAAAATAATCGACTCGGTTTAATTTTTGTTCGGAAGAGAAGGGGACGTTTCTATTTTTTGAAATCACCGACCCCTTAGGCTATATTACTCAATATACCTATGATGCCAATGGTAATCTTATCAAGAAAATAGATGCCAAGGGAAAGAATCACAAGAAGGCAGAAAGACATATCAAGGTTGTTAAGAGAGAAGAAACAAATATACCGAGATAAATTAAGGGCCTTTAAGCAGAAGTAAATCCCGTCTTATACCCTACTGCATTAATTAATCTAAAAAATTTCTGTTAGATTTTGTCATCTCTCGTTAGAGATGGTACAGATGTTGACAAAGAACATGATTTAGAGTATATTATTTTCAGTTTTAAATAATAAAAGAATTATAGCCAACCATAATTGGGTGGTAAGATTTGGTCTAAATAGTACTTAATCCATCATAGTAAAGACGATTTTTGGTATGACAACGAATGGGCCTATAGCTGCCGGGTGGTGGATTTGATTGAGTTTATAATCAGGAAGGGTATATAGAGTCCCTGTATGGAAGAAGATTATCGCCAGCCCGTCTTCACCATTGAAACATCCAAACGATATTCATAAGATTATTCTTGACAGGGTATCTTTCTGCTATAGACTATAAAAGTTTGCGCAGATAACTGATCGACTGCCCTTTTAATAATAATGCACAGACACTTGATAGATGAGAAGGCAATAGAGAAGATCAAAGAGCGCGGGTGCTGTTTGGGTAAATACTATGTAAAACAAATCAGCAGCTTACCTGCGAAAAGTGCGATGCCTATATGAAAGCTAGGCTGTAGATTGGATAACCGATGGTGAATGGTCAGGTTAATGCAAATAAAGAAAAGAAGTTTCCCGATATCGTCATCCCCCGCATCCTCAATTATTTAAAAGTTGTCCAGCGACTCGAAAGAGAACAGAAGGCAACGATTCTCTCGGAAGAGCTTTCCCGGATGACCAATACCAGCGCGGTTTTGATAAGAAAGGATTTGGCGAATTTCGGCAAGTTTGGCCAGCCGGGGATGGGCTATGATGTCTCGCGGCTAAAGAATTATCTCTTGGACATTATCGGCGGGAAAGAAATGTGTAATCTCGCCGTAGCCGGGGTGGGCAATTTAGGCTCAGCCCTGCTTAATTATAAAGGTTTTGAAGAAGAGGGATTAAAGTTTGTAGCCGCCTATGATAAGCAGGAGGGCAAGGTTGGTAAAATCTGCGGGAATGTAATCGTGGAGAATATCAGCAATATGAGAGAGAGCATAAGGCAGCATAATGTGCATATCGGCATAATTGCGGTGCCATCGGATGTCGCGCAAATGGTCGCCGACAAGTTGATTGAAGCCGGGGTATATTCTATTCTGAATTTCTCTCCCGTAGCGTTGTCAGTGCCTGCCGAGGTTACTTTGCGCAATGTGGATTTGGCTATTGAGTTAAAGGCCCTAAGGTACTTCTCGGTAAATAAGTAATTTTTTTTAAACTGCTTAGTGATAAATATCACTAACAAAAACACTCCGCGCTTAGCGGAATTGCGCGGGTGTTGTCTTAACTAACAAGGAGGGGCTATGCCAGAAGAAAGAAGGGATGCGGGGATTGCAGTAAATGTTGACTGCCGTACGCCGGCGACTATCGCTGATAACTTAAGCAGAAGCATCTGCGTCCAGAAGGTAAATGCGTCGGTCTTCAGGCTGATTATCTTGGGAATTTTGGCAGGCGTTTATATAGGTTTCGGAGCCTGCCTTGCAACATTGGTAGGCCATGATAGTGCAAAATATTTTGGTTTAGGGTTTGCGCGATTCATTACCGGCGGGGTTTTTTCTGTCGGACTTATGCTGGTGGTGATTGCGGGGGCTGAACTCTTCACCGGAAACAACCTGATGTTGATGAGCGTCTTAGACAGGAGGGCGGTGTTGGGAAAGATGTTTTATAAATGGGCTATTGTATTTGCGGCCAATTTTATCGGTTCGGTATTCCTGGCCTATCTGTATTACAAAACTAACCTTTGGAAAATGGGGGATATGGCAGTCGGACTTTCGGCAATAAAGATAGCTAACGCAAAGGTGGGCTTGACATTTTCCGAGGCCTTAACCCGCGGCATATTATGTAATTGGCTGGTATGTCTGGCCGTGTGGATGGCTATTGCTTCCCGGGAGGTGGTGGGAAAGATATTCGCCATTTTCTTTCCGATTATGGCGTTCGTCGCCTTGGGTTTTGAACATTCAATAGCCAATATGTATTTTATACCTTTAGGTCTGTTTCTAAAGGGCGCCAATTTCGTTACGGATCCCTCCTTGAATCTTTACGGTTTAACTTGGGGCGCTTTTTTTATAAGGAACCTTATACCGGTAACTGTAGGCAATATTATCGGCGGGGCGATCTTTGTCGGGCTGCTGTATTGGACGGTATATGTCAAGGGTGCAGAAGGCAGGTAAGAAAAAGGAGAGTCTTCAATATGAAAAGGTTAAGAATGGCATTAGTCTTAGGTATGGCGGTTTTCGGTTTTGCAACCGGCGCGCTGGCTTCGGGAGACAGTAAATATTACAGCGAGTTCGTCCTCAAACGCAAATTGAACGACCGATTCGATTTATTCTTTACGCCGGAGTTTCGCTTTGACGACGATATGGGTAATTTTTATTATTATCACCTGAGGTTAGGCACAACATTTCACGCTAACCGGCATCTTGATTTGGCGCTGGCCTACAGATTTATACAAAATAAAGTCGCAGGCGAGTGGGACAAAAACGACATCCAATATGTTGAAATGATTGCCGTCCCAAAAATAAAGCTGGGAAGGGTTAATGTCTCCGATGCTAATAAATTAGAGAGACGTTATTACGCGAATGCAAAAAACCGGTGGGTGTATAGAAATCTGCTGACCTTTGCTTACCCGACAAAAATAGGAAATTTCGAATTCACACCTTATGTCTCAGATGAGATTTATTATGATTTTGAGATAAACAAAGCCAATCTCAACTGGGCAACCATAGGGGCAAATAAAAAAATAAATAAGCATCTTACGCTCGGTCTTTTTTATCGGGCGGAAACCAGCCGGGTAGGTTCTACGGATAAATGGCTGACCAACCAAGTTTTGGGCTCAAATGTAACCATTGATTTTTAAAGGCAAGGAAAGAAAGGAAAATATTATGCCAAAAGTGCTAACGACATGTCCTTATTGCGGCGTGGGTTGCGGATTTTACCTTGATGTCCGCGGCGAGAGAATAGTCGGCGTTATTCCTTCAAAGGCAAATCCTGTCTCCAAGGGGTATCTATGCGTAAAAGGCTGGCATGCCCACGAGCCGGTGCAGCACCCTGACCGCCTAAAGACCCCACTTATAAAAAAGAACGGTAAATTTGAAGAGGCTTCTTGGAATAAGGCGCTTGACTATGTTGCCATTCGGCTTAAAGAGATAAAAGCAAAATACGGCCCGGATGCCTTGGCGGTCTGCGCTTCAGCGCGCTGCACCAATGAAGAGAATTTCTTGATG
This sequence comes from Candidatus Omnitrophota bacterium, assembly GCA_049324655.1. Classification (GTDB taxonomy): domain Bacteria; phylum Omnitrophota; class Gorgyraeia; order JAUYCX01; family JBMONJ01; genus JBMONJ01. The sequence goes on from JBMONJ010000217.1 coordinate 12,347, forward strand.
ATGAAATTTGCCCGCGCGGTCTTGGGGACAAGGCATATTGACCATTGCGCGCGCGTCTGTCATGCGCCGACGGTATCGGGCTTGAACCAGTCGTTCGGCTCGGGGGCGAGCACGAATTCGTACGACGAATTGCCTTTTATGGATTGCATATTGATTATCGGTTCCAATCCTACCGAGGCGCACCCGATAGTCGGTTGGCGGGTAAGGAGCGCTATTGACAACGGGGCAAAGATAATAGTCTGCGACCCTCGAAAGATATTGCCCGCCGAAAGCGCAGATATCTATATTCAGCACTATCCCGGAACGGACATCGCCCTCATAAACGCAATGATCAATTTTATCATCAGCGAGAATCTCTACGATAAGGATTTTATCGAGAAGAGAACCGAAGACTTCGATAAGCTGCGGGAGGCGGTCAGCGAATATACCCCCGAATCCGTAGAGAAAATAACCGGGACGAAATCCGATCTTATCCAACAGGCAGCGCGGCTTTATGCGACCAGCAGGCGCAGCTGTATTATGTATTCACTGGGTATGACTGAGCACACCGTCGGAACGAATAATGTCATAGCCATGGCTAATCTGGCGATGGTCTGCGGCCAGGTCGGCAGGGAATTCTCCGGGATATACCCGATGCGCGGACAAAATAATGTGCAGGGGGCCTGCGATATGGGCGCCCTTCCCAATGTCTGCTCCGGATATCAACCGGTTACCGATGAGGAGGTGCGCAAGAAATTTGAGAATGCTTGGGGAGTAAGTCTTCCTTCTGCCGTGGGTTTTACTTTGACGGATATGATGCATAAGGCCATCGAAGGCTCTTTGAAATGTTTATACATAATCGGCGAAGATCAGGTGCGCACCGACCCCGATACGCATATGATAGAGCGCGCATTAAAGAGCTTGGAATTCCTCGTAGTTCAGGAGATCTTTTTAAGCGAGACCGCGAAAATGGCGGATGTAGTTTTGCCCGGCGCCTCATTTGCCGAGAAAGACGGCACCTTTACCTGCGCCGAGCGCAGATTCCAGAGGGTAAGAAAGGCAATAGCGCCCCTGTCCGGCAAGACCGATGGCGATATCATTTGCGAGGTGGCAAAGCGCTTAGGATACATTATGGAGTCTGACCCTCAAAAGGTTTGCGATGAAATGGCGTATTTAACTCCTATATACGCGGGGGTGAGTTTTAAGAGATTAGAAGAAAACGGTTTACAGTGGCCCGTGCCTGCAAAAGACCATCCCGGAACGCCGGTTGTCCACTTGGGTAAATTCAGAAGGGGCCTGGGCAAATTTATACCGGTCCAGCATAAACCGCCAGCCGAGGTTCCCGACGAGGATTATCCTTTCCTCCTGAGCACCGGCAGGATACTTTTTCACTATAACACCGGGACTATGACCGGCAGGGTGCAGAATATTTTAAGGGAATATCCGCGTAATTTTGTAGAGGTAAACCCTGCTGATGCGGAAAGGCTGGGTATAAAAAACAGCCGGTTAGTAAAAATAAGGACCCGCCGGGGAGAATTAAGGGTAGCGGCTCAGGTAACCAGCAAGGTAAAGCCCGGCGTATTATGGATGCCGTTTCATTTTAGCAATGAACCGACCAATGTTTTAACCAACAGCGCATTTGACCCGATATCCCGTACCGGGGAATACAAGGCCTGCGCTGCCAAGGTCGAGAAAGCAGAGGGTTAAGCAATGGAGAGAATGTTTATAACCGAAGAGAACCTGAAGGTATTGGTAAAGAATCTTAAAAAAGATTGTGATGAGTTCATTGCCCCCAGAAGAGAACATCTGGACGAGATTATCTTTGGCGACACCAAGGCAGACGCGGAAACGCTCTTATCGTTTGACGGCAATTCAACCGTTTCGCCCAAGGCGTTTCTCCTGCCGCAGACGGAAGTTTTATTCGAGATAACCTCGGCTAAAGACTGCGACCTGGTTCCCGAGGAAGATAAAAGAAGGCGGATATTTTACGGGGTGCGGCCCTGCGATATAAAGGCATTGACACTAATGCGTAAATTCTTTGTTGACGAGTCCGCTGACCAGCCTTATCAGCAAAAACTGCAGAATTCCATCTTCATAGCCCTTAGTTGTAATCAGCGTTGTTCGGATAAATCTTTTTGTTTTGAAATGTCCGCCGGGCCGTTCGCCAAAGAAGGATTTGACCTGCAGCTTACCAAGATTGAAAAGGGATATATGGCAGAGATCGGCTCGACGCCGGGCGCAAAAATAATCCTCCGGCATAAGAAATTATTTTCTAAAGCCGCCCCCGCCCATCGTGAAGAAGTAGAGAAGATAACGGAAGATTTTGCAAAGGACCTTACGAGGTTAGATTATAAGCGGCTTGCCGGAATAATGGAGCAGGAGAAAATAAAAGAGTCGGTTTGGGATGACCTTGGGCTGCGCTGCGTAGTCTGCTCCGGCTGTATAACCTTGTGCCCCACCTGCAGTTGTTTCAGCATCGCAGACCGGTTAAACGCCAATAAAGGAGTCCGCCTGCGATATTGCGACGGCTGTCCTTATGCGGGTTTTACCAGAATGGCCGGCGGCTCTACGCCTTACCCCGGGCACAAAGATCATATTCGCAGGTTTTTTGAACATAAGCTGAATGTAGATGTGGGCCGCTATGGGACTCCAAGTTGTGTCGGTTGCGGCAGGTGCATTGGGACCTGCCCGGGTAATATAAGTATAAGGAAATTTATTGACGATGCGATGGAGGCAAGCATAGAATGAAAAATGAATATCTTCCTACCAAGGCAGTAATTGAGAAAATAATTGATGAGACCCCCGACTCGAGGACCTTTATCCTGCGGCCTAAAAATAAGGCTGACAAGGTATTGAAATATAAACCCGGACAATTTTTGATACTTTCTTTACCTGGCTATGGGGAGGCACCATTTACATTCGCTTCGTGTCCCAACCGAGACGGAAGGCTTCAAATATCGGTAAGAAAGGTTGGCGCATTGACAAATGCCATGCACGAGTTTAAAGAAAAAGATATTGTAGGCGTCCGCGGGCCTTACGGCAACACCTTCCCGTTGGATAAAATAAAGAATAAAAATCTGCTTTTTGTCGCCGGCGGCTGCGGGATAGCGCCGCTGCGTTCGCTTATTCAACACGTATTCAGGAACCGGAAAGATTACGGGAAAGTAGAGATCATATATGGCTGCAAGACTCCTAAGGACAGGTTTTATAAAGCTGAAATCGAGAGGTGGAAGAATTATCCTGATACCCGCGTTCATCTTACCGTAGACGAACCCGATACGACCTGGGGAGGTGCTTGTGGCGTAGTCTGTGTTTTGTTCCCCCGGATAAAATTAAATCCCAACTCCACTATGGTCTTTTTGTGCGGACCGGGAGTCATGATAAAATTTGCGATTAAAGATATCCTAAAATTAGGATTTAAAGAAAATAATATATATGCCTCACTTGAACGGCATATGAAATGCGGCATAGGAAAATGCGGTCATTGTTATGTAAAAGGAAAATATGTCTGCCTGGACGGGCCGAATTTTTCTTATACCCAAATGAAGGAACTAGGGATAGAATGGTAATGAAGACCATAGTAGTTTCCGGAGAGAAGAGCGGCGTAGGCAAGACCCATCTTGCCCAAGAGTTACTTAAGAATCTCAAAGGGTGGGGAGCGCTTAAGATTACCGTGAGTAAAGACGGTGCCTGTCCGAACGGCAGGAATTGCGGTATATGCAGCGCCATCAAGAAGCCGTTTTATATCGTAAAGGATGAGGGCGTAATCAAAGCACCGGGAAAAGACACCTCCCGGCTTAAAGAGGCCGGCGCAAAAGAAGTTATCTGGCTTAAGGCCAAGCCGCAAGGATTGAGGCGGGGTCTAAAGAATGCCCTCTTGGAGTTTTCTGATTGTAAAGGCATAATCATCGAAGGCAGTTCGGTTTTAAAAATATTCAAGCCCGATTTGAATATACATGTGAAGTCAAAGGGAGACTATGCCGTATATTAACAGTAAGGAAAACAAGGTCAGGGTCTTGATGGCTGCTGCGGTATTGGCGGGCGGGGAGAATTCAAGGATGGGCGGCGCTAAGAAGGCATTTATTAAGGTAAACGGCGCCTTTATAATTCAGCATACGCTGGAAATTCTTAAGGCCATATTTGAAGAGATTATCCTCGTCACCAATTCTACGGAGGATTTTAAATCATATCAAGACCGCGCCATAATCACGCAGGATATCATAAAAAATTCCGGGCCATTGGGCGGCATACATTCCGCGCTGTCCAAGACTTCCAAAACGGCGGTTTTTTTTGTTGCCTGCGATATGCCTTTTTTGCAGAAGGAAACCATCTTTAAACAGGCGGAATATTTCAACGGGAATAATTATGATTGCCTGCTGGCGAGGGTGGGCACTCAGGTTGAGCCTCTTCACGCTGTATATAAGAAAAATATAGCCGTCAAAATAAAGGATTTCCTTAAGAACCAGGGCGACCTCTCCATAAAGGGCTTCCTTACGACACTCAATGTCGGTTATTGGGACCTTGCGGACAACAGTTTCAACAGAAATATCTTCAGCAATCTGAATACCAGAGAGGACTTACAGAGAGCCGGAGGGCAAGTGTGATCTATTGGCAGATATTTCTGTCTTTTTTTAAGATAGGCCTTTTTGCGATAGGTGGGGCATATTCTTTTTTACCTCTTACGGAAAAAGAAGTGGTTGAAAAATATCATTGGCTGTCAAAAGCGGAATTCTTGAATCTGTCCGGTATGGTTAAAATCTTTCCCGGCGCTATCTCTATAAAATATGCGACTTATACCGGTTATAAAACCGGCGGCATCTTAGGCGTGCTGATTGCCAATTTTGCCAATCTCCTTGCTCCGACTTGTTTAGTAATTTTTGCCGGCGCCTTAGCCAATAGATATAAAGATGCTATGTATGTCAGGGGCATCTTTAAGACCATACAATTAACCGTTTTTGCGATGATAATCGCTACGGCGTTTAAGGCTATAGAATTAGAGCAGCTGAAAAGCTGGCTTTCCATAATCATTGTAATTGCCGCCTTTTGTCTTTTTGTTTATACCAAGATTGAGCCGGCGATTATCATTATCGTTTCAGGTCTGTTGGGTTTATTTTTGTCCTGCCGATGGTAAGAGTATGATTTCGTTTGAGACCGCGTTACATAAGATATTAAAACACGCCATTGTCTTAGGCGCTATAAAGGTGCCGATAGAAGAAGCGTCGGGAAGAATTTTGCAGGAGGATATTACTTCCGGTATTGATATGCCTCCTTTTGACAGGTCGGCAATGGATGGTTATGCTGTGAATCATTCGGACATTAAAAAAATTCCCTCAAGATTAAGGTGTATCGGAATTATTCAGGCCGGCTTAAGCCTCAAGAGAAGTTTAAAAAGAGGGGAATGCGCAAAAATAATGACCGGCGCCCCGTTACCCAAAGGCGCTGATTGCGTGGTAATGGTAGAGTATACGGGCTCATCCCGGCAGGGAGTAGAAATATTAAGGCTACCGGAGGAGGGAGAAAATATATTCTTTCGCGGCGAGGATTTTAGGCGCGGGCAGAAAGTCCTTGAAAAAGGCAAGAGGCTTTATCCTTCGGATGTCGCGGTATTGGCGGCGGTGGGGAAAAGATATGTAAAGGTAACTGCCACACCGAGAGTCGCCCTTTTAAATACCGGCGCGGAAATTGTCCCAACCGGCATCAGGCTGAGTAAAAATAAAATTTATAACAGCAACAGCCCGATGCTGGAATCTCTGCTTAAGTCGGATGGTATCCAGCCTAAGGCATTGGGGGTCGTAGGCGATAATGCGTTAAGTCTAAGAAGGGCGATATCAAAAGGCTTGGCATCGGATATCCTCCTTATCTCCGGAGGCGTGTCTATGGGTGATTATGACCTGGTCCCGGAGGTCTTGAGGAGCTTGGGGGTAAAGAAAATCTTCCATAGGGTAAGCATCAAACCGGGTAAGCCCATATTTTTTGGAATCAAGGGCCGGACGCTGGTTTTTGGAGTCCCCGGCAATCCGGTTTCTAATTTTGTTTCATATATGATATTTGTTCGCGCGGTTTTACAGAAAATAACCGGCCTCAGGGATGGTGATACGGGATTTAAAGAGGGGATAGTTAAAGAGGAGTTCCATAAAAAACCGGGACGCCGGTATTTTGCCCTGTCCAAGATTTTAGAAAAAGCAGGCCGGAGTTATCTTTCCCCCGTAGACAGCCGCAGCTCTGCGGACACCCTGTCATTATCCAAGGCGGACGGGATTGCGATGTTGGATGAGAAGGCAACAGTTGCCCAAAAGGGTTCAAAGCTACAATTTATGACATGGAAAACGCTATAGACTATCTGCGGCTTTCTTTAACCGACCGCTGCAATCTGAATTGCCTCTATTGCACGCCCTTGGAAAGGGAGCGATTCTTAAGACGGGAAGAGCTGCTTAGTTATGAAGAAATAGTCAGGGCGGTTGCGACATTTGTCAGGGCGGGCGTGCGAAAATTGCGCCTGACCGGCGGAGAGCCCTTAATAAAAAAAGATATCGTCGGTTTAATTAAGATGCTTAAGAAAATTGACGGGCTTGAAGAAATATCCATGACTACTAATGGCGTGTATCTGGCTGCCCTTGCCTTTTCCTTAAAAGAGGCGGGTCTTAACAGGATAAATATTAGCATCAATTCCTTAAAGAAAGAAAGGTTTAAGACGATCACCGGCTTTGATCATTTTGACGAAGTTTGGGCCGGGATAAATGCAGCGCGTAAAGCGGGTCTAAATCCGGTGAAATTAAATGTTATCCTGATGAAAGGGATAAATGACGACGAGATCCCGGACTTTGTGCGGCTGGCAATTGAACAGCATTTGATAGTCCGCTTTATTGAATACTTCCCCGTCAATCGGAGGTCATATCGGTTAGGCGATGCCCTTATTAAGAGCGAAGAAGTGAAGGAAAAAACAACCCGGCACTTTGGTTCAATCCAAAGTATCTGCCCGGTTGTGGGCAACGGCCCGGCAAGGTATTATAAACTTCAGAACTCAGAGGGTATAATCGGGTTTATCAGCGGCTCAAGCACAAATTTTTGCGACCATTGTAACCGCGTAAGGATGGACTGTGCAGGAAGGATTTGCCCGTGCCTCTTCAGCGGCCCGACCCACGATATCCGGCCTTTAATCCGCGGCTTGAGGAGTGAGGTGGAATTGCTGGAATATATAACCGGGGTATTCAAAATTAAATCAGGGTTCCGCAAGGATTTTTCCTCAAACTGTCAATTAGAAATGAGCAGTATCGGAGGATAGGTATGCAGAAAACAGAGATGATTGACATCGGCAGGAAAAGGAAAACCCCAAGACTGGCGCGGGCGCAGGCATTGGTAAGATTAAATAAAGAGATAATTAACAGAATAAAGGATGATACGCTGCCTAAAGGCAATGTCTTGGAGAATGCACGGGTTGCCGCCATCTTCGCGGCAAAGAATACCGCCGGTATTATCCCGCTTTGTCATAACCTTGAATTAGAATATGTCGGAATAGATTTTAGGTTAGAGCAAGACGGCATATTAGTAGAATCCCTGGTAAGGACAACCGGCAAAACCGGGGTAGAGATGGAGGCGATGGTCGCGTGCGCCACTGCCTCTCTGGTTATATACGATATGTGCAAGATGTTTTCCAAGGCTATAGAAATAGAAAAGATAATCCTGTTGGAAAAAAGAGGCGGCAAAAGCGGTATTTATCAAAGGAAGGCAGGATATGGGAAAGGGCAAGATTCTCTCGATAAACTGCAGTAAGGTCAAAGGGACCGCCAAAAACCCGGTAACCTCGGCCTTGCTTATAGAAGGGGTAGGTTTAGACGGGGATGCGCATGCCGCCGGCGGCTTAAGACAGGTAAGCCTGCTTTCCATAGAAAGCATAAGAAAACAAGAAGCAGGCGCTGGGGATTTTGCCGAGAATATTACGACTGCAGGAATGGAGCTGTCTAATCTGAAGATTGGCGACCGGCTGAGGTTGGGCAATGCCCTGATTGAGATATCCCAGATCGGCAAAGAATGTCACCGGCGTTGCGCCATATATTATAAAGCCGGCAATTGTATTATGCCCAGAGAAGGGATATTTGCCAAGGTGATAAACGGAGCCCGGATTGCGCCGGGAGATGATATTGAGGTGATGGGGAATGTTTAAGGCCGCGGTATTGACAGTCAGCGACCGGTGTTCAAGAAAAGAAAGAGAAGACTTAAGCGGCAAGGTAATCATAGACCTGATTAAGAGCGTTGCCGGCGAAGTTGTCAGTTATGATATAGTTCCCGACGAGACAAATCTAATCCGGCAGAGGCTTTTATTTTATTGCGATGTCTTGCGGGCGGATTTTATTTTTACTACCGGCGGAACCGGTTTTGGCCCAAGGGATGTCACTCCCGAGGCGACGCTTCAGGTTTGCGAAAGGCTGATTCCCGGTATACCCGAACTGATGAGACTGGAAGGCTTAAAGAAAACCCCCCGTGCCATGCTTTCCCGCGGGATAAGCGTAATAAGAAAGAACTCGATTATAATTAACCTGCCGGGCAGCCCAAGCGCAGTGAAGGAGTCGCTCGCTGCCATTTTAGAGCTTATCCCGCATGCCTATGAGATGTTGCAGGGCTTAACCCACCAAGACTTATAACCTCCCCACCTTTTTTATTTTCCATTGACAGTGCCGCCGGGAGATATTATCATAAAAAACATTATGGCGAAATTCCTTTACAAAGCCAAAAAGAACCCGCAGGATACCATTCAGGGTATGCTCGAAGAGTCCTCCCGCGAGGCCGCAATAGAAAAACTGTTTAAGATGGGGCTTACGCCGGTAGAGGTGCTCGAAGAGCTGCCGGCAGCCAAACCCTCAGTAACCAAGATTAAATCCCGCCGAATCAGCCGTCAGGCCTTGGTAGTCTTCACCCACCAGCTGCATACCCTCATCAAATCCGGCGTGGAGTTGTTGTCGTGTCTACGCATCCTGCAGGAGCAGGAGTCTAATCTTCAATTCAAGGCCGTGCTGGTTGATTTGTTTGAGACGGTAAAAGACGGCGCGAGTTTCTCGCAAAGCCTGGCTCGTCATCCCGCCGTATTCCCCCGCGTGTATGTCAATATGATCATCGCCGGCGAGGCCTCGGGAAATTTACAGACTTCACTTAAGCAGCTCTGCGTTTATCTCGACCGCATTGAAGACCTGCGTTTAAAATTGCGTCAGGCCTTGGCCTATCCAATCTTAATGATCGGTGTCGGGCTGATTTCCATTTTTGTGTTATTGACTTTTGTTATTCCCCGGCTTTCGCAAATGTTCAGCGACTTGGATATCAAGCTTCCTTTGCCGACCCAAGTCCTGCTATGGACCGGCAATTTTATGAAAAACTGGTGGTGGCTGGCTATCGCGGTTTTAATTATCGGGATATATCTGATTTCGCTTTTAGCAGCGAAAAAAGGTGGCGGTTGGATTTTGCAAATGCGTTTTCGTCTGCCCATTGTCAAAAGATTATTTTACAAACAGGCAATGGTCAATTTTACCACGGCGTTAGGCCTGCTTTTAAAAAGCGGGGTGCCGCTCTTTGAGGCCCTGTCAGTAGCTACCGCGCTCTTGGAAGAGAAGGCAATGATCAAGGAATTGGAGGCGGCTAGAGAACAGGTAAAGGTCGGCGTGTCCTTGTCGCAAAGTTTGTCGTCGGCAAAATTCTTTTCTCCTTTCTTGGTGCAAATGATTCGGGTTGGCGAAGAAGGCGGAAGGCTGGAAGAGGTTATCTCCGAGATAAGTCTTACTTATTCTCAGGCCTTGGAATCGGATTTGAAGATTGTCTCTTCGCTTATCGAGCCTTTGATTATTCTTATTCTCGGAGTTGCCATTGGCGCTATCGTGATTTCTATGCTGCTGCCGATATTCCAGATTAATGTTATGGTCAGTTGATAACAAGGGGCGAGGGTGGGTTGTGAGTTGTGTGTCGAGTTGTGCGTAGTGAGGGTGAGGCTTAATAACCTCACAACTCATCCTCACAACCCGACCCAATACCCACAGCCCACCCACAATACGCATAACCAAAGATTAGCGGTAATTAGTGTAAAAGAAAGCGAGGCGGGGCGATGAAAGAAAAACGCGGCCGGGCCTTTACTCTGGTAGAGTTAATGTTAGTAGTCATCATTATCGGCATACTCTCGGCAATGGTCATTCCCAATCTGGCGGGCCGGTCTGAGGAGGCCAGAAGGCAGGCAGCCAAGTCGGACATCGAAGTGAATTTGGCTGCGGCCTTGGACCTTTATGAAATGGATTTAGGTCAATACCCGGAATCGCTGGATGCCTTAAGAACTGCACCGGCTGGCGCGGAAAACTGGCACGGCCCGTATATAAAAAAGAAGGCAATTGACCCCTGGGGCAGGCCGTATGTTTATCGTTTCCCCGGTGAACATAATCCGCAGGGATATGATTTGTCCAGCTGGGGCAAGGACGGCCGGGAAGGCGCAGATGATGTCAAGAACTGGGAAGGGGAATAATCAGGGTTTTACGCTGGCGGAGCTGATGCTCAGCGTGGTCATTTTATCATTTGGCCTCGTGACTATCATTGGCTCATTCCTCGTCGCTAATCGCGCCTTGAATCACAGTCATAACCGGCTTAAGGCCATTGAATTTCTGCGGGAGAAACTTTTTTTGCTTAAAGTGGAGGCCTTGGAAAGCGGCGGCCTTAACCCGGAGGAAAAGAGTATTAAAGTCGCACTTGCCGGCCGGCCGGCAGTTTATAAACTTGAGATTAGTCCGTTTACATCTGTCTCGGATATCGACTTAAGCGAAGAGTTAAATTTGGTTAAATTATCGCTGGGTTGGAAGGAAGCCAATGTCGGCAAAGAACTTTCAGTGTGGACCTGCCTTGAGAGGAAGCAGCAGTAGCCTACCGCGCGGCTTTACCTTAATTGAATTACTGGTGGTAACCAGTATATTGGCCGTAGTAATGCTGGCGGTTTATTCCAGTTTTTCAACTGGAATGAAGTTATGGCGCAACAGCCGGCAGTCGGCAGGCTCTGCCTTTCGGATGGTGACCGGCCTGGAAAAAGTCAGCGCGGCCTTGCGTCAGGCCGTAGTTTTTTCCCCGGTTGGCTTTAACGGGAGTGCCTCGGAGGTAAGTTTTCCGGCAGTGAAGGAGGAAGAGATTGTCCGGGTTTCCCTAAGCTTCGATGCGGGAACCAATTCGCTAATGCGCGAGGAAAAATATTTTCGCGATATCCGCGACGACCGGAATGTTTTTACCAGCCGGCTCTTAATCCCAAATATAGATAACGCGCAGTTTAGCTATTTTTGTCTTGACGGCCCGACGCAAAAGTATCTCTGGAAGACAGATTGGAAGTCCGAAGAAGGAATACCTTTGGCGGTTAAGGTGAACATCCAAAGCCAAAATGAACCGAGGCAGACGATTGTCTTTATACCCATTGCTTAGCCGCCGCTCCGCAATATTTATAATTTGCCTCTGGGCAATGGCCATTTTGTCAATAATCAGCATGGCCCTGGCCGCAGTGGTCCTGCCGCAGATAAAACTTTCCCGCGTTATTGAAGAAAAATGGAATACCCTGGAGGCGGCCGGCGCGGCATTTAAGGCGGAATACCTTGCGCGCCTAAAGGATGAAACCCCGGATTATGATACGCTTTTTGAGCTGAAGGCAGAGCGTGTTTTGGAGTTGGGAAAAAACCGGGTGGTTTACCAATTGCTCGACGAGGAAAGCCGGATTAATCTTAATACTGCGCCAAAGGGAATACTGCTGCGCCTGCCGGGGTTACAGAGTGAAACGGTGGTTGATGAGATTCTTGCTTACCGGCAGGCGCGACCGTTCGCCCTAAAGGAAGAGTTGCTTTTGGTCAACGGCGTGGATAAAGAAATTTATTCGCAATGCCGGGATTATATCACCGTTTGGACTTCCGGCGAGGTCAATGTCAATACTGCCTCAGCGACAGTTCTGGCAGCCTTGGGTATGGGCGAGCGCTTGATCAGCTCGCTGATTAATTTCCGCAAAGGCCCGGACGGCCTTGCAGGCACTGAAGACGACGGCGCCTTCAAGAACCTCGCTGATTTTATCAATGACTTGGACCATTATTCTGATTTAACTGGGGATGAGGTTACGCTGTTGCAAAACCTCATCAGTCAGAACCGCTTAACTGTCAAGTCCAATGTCTTGGATTTTGAGAGCCGGGTAAGTTTCTTAAGCCAGCCAGCCCGGCGGTATGCAGCCGTCTTTAACCTGTCGGAAAATAAGGCGCTGCGCTGGGAAGAGTAGTTGACACATTCGGCGAACCCGCTGCATCATCGTTGAATGTAAGAAGCGGGGTCGCTCTTAGTGTCAACACTGAGCATGCCCCAAGCGCCTGCCCCCCTGGGACAAGCGAATGTGTTGACAAAGAAGTTTCAGCGGATATAATAATTCCTAAATTATGGTTAAGGAGAGATGCATATGCCCAAGATGACCATTAGGGATATCGACTTAAAGAATAAACGGGTGATTATCCGGGTTGATTTTAATGTCCCGCTGGATAAATCGTTAAAGATTACCGATGACCGCCGCATTAAAGAGGCAATTCCCACTATCAATTTCGTTTTGGATGCTCCGGCTGCCAAGGTCATATTGATGAGTCACTTGGGCCGTCCCGACGGTAAGGTAGTTGAGAATTTAAGATTAAACCCGGTGGCTGAAAGGCTGGCGCAACTGTTGGGCGAGCCGGTAAAAAAGCTTGATGAATGCGTGGGTGATGCGGTGAAGGCGCAGATTGCCTCGGCAAAAGAGAAAGTAGTTTTATTGGAGAATCTGCGTTTTCATGCCGAGGAAGAAAAGGACGATGCGCATTTCTCTAGAGAGCTGGCTGCCTTGGCGGATGTTTTTGTCAACGATGCCTTCGGCACTGCCCATCGCGCCCATGCCTCTACCGAAGGCATTACCCATTTTCTACCGTCAATAGCCGGATTTCTTTTGGAAAAGGAGATTAAATATCTGGGCGCGGCCGTTGAGAATCCGCGCCGGCCTTTTGTGGTTATCTTAGGCGGGGCCAAGGTTTCAGATAAGATCGCAGTCATTGACAATCTTTTGCCTAAGGCGGATACGATTATCATTGGCGGCGGAATGGCTTATACCTTTCTTAAAAGTCAGGGCATCTCCGTCGGGGCCTCCAAATTAGAAGCAGATAAATTGGAAGTGGCCAAAGCGATTTTGGAGAGTGCCCAAAAGAAGGATGTCGGAGTTATCCTGCCGGCGGATCATGTTATCACCCAAAAGATAGACGAGACCGATAACCTGCGCGTGGTGGGCGTGGATATTCCCGAAGGGTGGCTCGCCGTGGATATCGGGCCAAAGACCATTGAGATTTTTAAGGCGGCTTTGAAAGACGCTAAGACCATTGTCTGGAATGGGCCGTTGGGTGTTTTCGAGGCCGAGGCTTTTAGTAAGGGCACCCGGTCGATTGCCGAATTCATTGCTGCTTTAAAAGATGTCACTTCGATTATCGGCGGAGGGGATTCGGCAGCCGCCATTGCCAAATTTAACTTGGAATCTAAGATGACGCATATCTCGACGGGCGGCGGAGCGTCTTTGGAATATTTGGAAGGCAAAATCCTGCCGGGAATCGCGGCCTTAAAGGATAAATAAATGCGAAAAATAATAATCGCTGGCAACTGGAAGATGTACCAGACCATCCGCGAGGCCATTGAGCTGGCGAATGGCTTAAAGCGTAATCTCTTGGACATAGACAGCGTAGACATCGTGGTTTGTCCGCCATTTACCGCTCTAAGCGAAGTCTCAGAGGTGATTTTGGAAAGTCCGATTAAGTTGGGTGCGCAGGATATGTATTGGCAGGACGAGGGTGCGTTTACCGGCGAGGTTTCGGGCAAACTGCTATTGGATGCTGGATGCAGCTTTGTTATCCTCGGTCATTCGGAGCGCCGGCAGTTTTTTAGCGAGACCAATGTTACCGTCAATAAAAAGTTGCAGGCCGCTTTAAAACTGGGCCTTAACCCCATTGTTTGTATTGGAGAGAACTTAAGCCAGCGGGAGGCGGGTAAGACCTTTGAGGTCATCCGGGAACAATTAGAGGGTTCGTTGGCGGATTTGACTTGTGAGGAGGCGCAAAAGACTATTCTCGCCTATGAGCCGGTGTGGGCAATTGGCACGGGAAAGACCGCGACTCCGGCTCAAGCGCAAGAGGCGCACCATTTTATTCGCGGTCATCTGAATAAACTGTTTGACCGCGAGACCGCAGATAAGTTGCGCATCCAATATGGTGGCAGTGTCAAGCCAGAAAACATCGCCGAGCTTATCGCGCAACCGGATATTGACGGTGCGCTGGTGGGCGGAGCGAGTTTGGATGTGGAATCTTTCAGCACGATTGTGAAAAGGTCTGTTGCTTTAGTAAGATGATACTAGACGCTAATTACCGCGAATCAAGAGAACTAATCGCCGCGAATGAGTTAGCGGCAATTAGCGGCGATTAGTACTAAATTAGCGGTTATTAGTGTTTATAGGAAGGAAATCAGATGTTTGCCTTATTGATTGTAGTGCATGTGATCGTCAGCGTCTTGTTGATAGTGGTGGTGCTTATGCAGTCTGGCCGGGGCGGAGGCTTAACCGAAGGACTGGCTGCCGGCGCCGAATCCCTGTTTGGGGCCAAGACCAATACCTTTATGGTGAGACTTACGGCATTTTTGGCCGTGGGATTTTTAGTTACCACTTTAAGTCTGGCATTTCTGTCCACCCAGAGAAACAAATCTTTGATGGAAAGAAAAGGGGTGGCGGCTAACCCAGAGGCAAAAGACCTTGTCCCGACGCCGACTACCAAGACTGCTGAATAGGTTAATCTGTTTTAACCTGAGACCATTGAAAAACCCTTTTAACGCTAATGGTCGCGAATCTAACGCAAATTAACGCGAATAAGTTATTTCGCGATTCGCGACTATTCGCGTTGCCTGCCCGCCGAAACTTTAGCGCAGGCGGGGATTTGCGAAAATCCGCGTTAAGATACTTAAAACTATCGTCATATGCGGTAGTTTTTTTATTGCTGAGTAGTCTGCCGGCCTTTGCCCAAGACCATAAATATGGCGGAGAGTTAATCCTTGCCGCTACCTCGGATCCCCGCTCCTTTAATCCTATTCTCGCCAAAGAAACCTCCACTACCGCAGTAACCGGTTTGATGTTTGAAGGTCTTACCCGCACCAACTCCGAGACCTTGGCAGTTGAACCGAATCTTGCTGAGCGCTGGCAGGTAAGTCCTGACGGCTTGGTCTGGACCTTTTATCTTAGAAAAGATGTCCGCTGGTCGGATGGCAAGCCCTTTACTGCCGACGATGTAGTGTTCACCTTTAATGAACTTATCTTTAATCCCGCCATTCCCAACTCCGCGCGCGACATCTTTACCATTGACGATAAAATCTTTCGAGTGGAAAAACTGGATGATTTTACCGTGCGTTTTG
>JBMONJ010000218.1:0-3290 GCA_049324655.1 Candidatus Omnitrophota bacterium
TCTAAAGGAAGATTACCGTTTCAAGGACGGCGACCCCAGCGATGCCAATGCCGAATTTGACGCTGTCTCGACCATTGAGGTGATCTCCCGCGCCTTAGAAAGCGGAGGCAACCGGGTAATCAAAATCGGCAATGTCAATCAGCTCTTGTCAAAAATGGACAGCTTAAAAGTGGACATTGTTTTTAATATCTCCGAAGGGCAAGAGGGACGCAACCGCGAATCGCAGGTGCCGGTTCTATTGGAGATGAAAGGTATCCCTTATGTCGGTTCCGACGGGCTTACCTTGGCCGCTACACTGGATAAGATAATCGCCAAAAAGATTTTGCTTTCCGAAAAAATCCCCACTCCGCGGTTTATGGAGGCCCGGGACCTTCAGGGCTTGGAGAATTTAGACCATCTGCGCTTTCCCTTAATCGTCAAGCCGCGTTATGAAGGCTCTTCCAAGGGACTTTCCGAAGAGTCCCGGGTGGAGAATAAGGAGGACTTAAAGAAACAGGTGGAGTTTATCGTCAATACCTATCATCAGCCCGCGCTGATTGAAGAATTCATCAGCGGCTCAGAATATACTGTAGCGCTAGTAGGCAATGAGCCGCCTGAGGTCCTGCCGCCGGTGCAGATCAAGATCGACGGAAGGTTTAAACTCAATGACAAGTTCTATACCTTTGCCCGTATTCAATCCGACCGCTTGGAATATGTCTGCCCCCGCAGCATTACCAAGGAATTAAAAGACAGACTTTGCGAGCTGGCCTTAAAGAGTTATCAGGCTTTGGAGTGCCGCGATTTTGGCCGGGTGGATTTTCGGGTTGCCGCCGACGGCAAGCCGTATGTCTTGGAGATAAACCCTCTGCCTTCGCTCTCCTCCGAAGATGTGTTTATGACCATTGCCAAACATATGGGCGTAAGCTATGAATCGTTGGTAAACCGGATTTTAAACAGCGCGCTGGAACGTTACGGATTAAATTAAAATGGACATCACTCTGGTTTTCAATCAGAAACAAAAAGAAGAAAGCAAACCTTTAGATTATTGCTCCGAGTATGATTCTGAAAAGACCATCTCTTGCATCGCGCAGGCCATTAAGCAGGGAGGGCATGCGGTGAATTTGGTGGATGCGCGTGAAGACCTCTTTGGATATTTTCGCAGCCACTACACGGACATGGTCTTTAACATTGCCGAAGGCAATGGCAGCAAGCTGCGCGAGTCTGAGGTGCCGGCGATTTTGGATATCTTAGGAATTCCCTATACGGGAAGCGGGGTAATGACTTTGGCTATCGCCCTTAATAAGGCGCTCACCAAGAAGATTATCGCCGCGGAGAATATACCTACTCCGAAATCTCAGCTTTTCGTAAAAGGCAAGGAGGCGCTTGACGGCGATTTGCAATTTCCACTGATTGTCAAACCCAACCGCGAGGGCTCGGCAAAAGGGATTTTGTCGTCGAGCGTGGTGAACGACGAGGGGAGGCTTTATGAAGAGGTGCGCAAGATAATCTCGCTCTACCGGCAGGAGGCGCTCGTCGAGGAATTCATTGAAGGCAAAGAGCTTACCGTGGGCGTGGTCTGCGACGGACCGCCGAAGGCCCTGCCGATTTTGGAAATAGATTTTTCCACCTGCAAGGACTCAAGCGAATATTTCTATTCGTGGCGGATGAAAGAATATCAGGGCAATCTCGAGTTAGGGCTTAACCCCACCTTTCATTGCCCGGCAAGGCTCGACTTGGAAACTGAAGAAAAAATAAAGGCGATTGCCTTAAAGTGCCACGAGGTTATTGGCTGCCACGATATGTCGCGCACGGATATTCGTTTGAGCAAAGATAATATTCCTTATGTTTTGGAAATAAACCCGCTCCCCGGCCTTGACCCCGACGACAGCAATTTCCCGAAAATGGCCAAGGCCGCCGGGTTGGATTACCCCCGTTTGATAAATTTAATCTTGGACAGCGCTTTTAAGCGGCATGTGAAAGGAGGAAGGTTAGGTGAGCCAAACTGGCCTCTTGGTGCAAGAGACACAGTTATCGTCCCCAACAATTAGTGTAGAGCAAAAGCGGATCTTCCTTTCTACGGAAAACCGGCTATCCAGTCTCTTTAAGGATTTGAATGTCGAGAACTGGGAGGACTGGTTGTGGCAAATGAAAAATCGTATCCGCAGCAAGGAGGATCTCGCGCAACTGATTAACCTTGCTCCGGAAGAAGAAATTGGAATAAAAAAATCCAACGGCAAGCTGCCAATGGCCATCACCCCGTATTGGGCGTCATTGATGGATGCCGAGGATGTGAATTGCCCGATTCGCCGGCAGGCAGTTCCCTTGGCTGCGGAATTTGTAATCTCTCCCCATGAAATGCTGGATCCCTGCGCTGAGGACCGCGACTCTCCGGCGCCGGGTTTGGTGCACCGTTATCCGGACCGGGTTTTGCTTTTGGTTACTGAGCATTGCGCGATGTATTGCCGGCATTGCACCCGACGCAGATTAGTCGGAGAAAGTAAGACCGTGCTGGCCTCGGAAAAATTGGACGCGGCATTTGAATATATCAAGGCCAATAAAAAGATCCGCGATGTCTTGATTTCCGGCGGGGATCCTTTTATGCTTACTGACGGGGCGCTGGAGGAAATCATCAAGAAAATCCGCGAGATCTCCCATGTGGAATTCCTGCGCATTGGCACGCGCGTGCCCGTGACCTTGCCGCAGCGGGTGACGCCGGCGTTGGCGGCGATGCTTAAGAAATACGGCCCGATTTGGGTGAGCGTTCATTTTAATCATCCCAAAGAGGTTACCAAGCGTTGCAAAATCGCCTGCGATCTTTTATCCGACGCGGGAATCCCTCTGGGCAGCCAGACGGTTTTATTAAAGGGGATTAATGACCGGCCGTTCATTATGAAGAAGTTGATGCAGGAGCTTTTGCAAATACGCGTGCGGCCGTATTATATTTATCAGTGCGATCCGGCCAAAGGGACCGCGCATTTTCGCACGCCCGTTGCCGTCGGTATTAACATCATCGAAAGGCTGCGCGGGCACACCAGCGGCTATGCCGTGCCCACCTATGTAATTGATGCCCCGGGCGGCGGGGGGAAGATTCCCGTCGGGCCCAATTATGTGATGTCGCAGGACAAGGGCAAATACACCTTGAGAAATTACCGGGGCAAGATTTACACCTACCTGGAATAAGTCTCGATAAATATGCCGGTTCGCCTTAAATTCTGCGGCGGCGTGCGCACGGTTACTGGCTCGCGCCATTTGGTCATTGCGGAAAACTCGCAGGTGCTTTTGGACTGCGGAATATTTCACGGCCACCGCGA
>JBMONJ010000219.1:0-3214 GCA_049324655.1 Candidatus Omnitrophota bacterium
AGTTGTCGCATCATAAGAGTCTGCGGCGATGGATTGATATAGAGTTACCGACGCGGGGATGTCCGAGTCGAGAAATGCCCAGTCAACGCCGTTGCCCGTGTGCCGAATGGTGATCAACAAGTCGCCACCGCCGTAAGCATATGGGATTGTAAAGGGAATCAGGAAACCGAAGGCATTAGGCGTCGAACCACCCGGGAAGCTGCCGCCAGGTATAGTTAAGGTCCCGCTCCTGACCGTGACAACATCAGGTCCGATGTTGGCGGCGAAGGTGCTACTTAACGAGCCAGGAGGGTTCAACGAGCTGCTGAACTGGATATCATAGTTGATCCATGTCCGGTCGCTCGCAGGCCCGGAATCCGTGCCGCCGTTCAGTCGAAACGCCATACCGTTGATCGAACTTCCTGCCGGAAGCCCGGACAACTGGGATACGGCGTAAACGATCTGAAGGGTGCGGGCAAGATCGCGGACGGCCGTGTTTTGTCCATTGTCACCTTCGGTTAACTCGAAGCCAGGCGGGACCACAATCGCTACCGCCCAAGCCAAGGGTGAAGTAAACATATTTAATCCCAAAAGGCAAATTGCAAAAACCAGAGACAGCATATTCTTTTTTCCTAAGTGTAGATTTCTCACTTTATTACCTCCTCTAATCTCAAAGGAACTTTACGGAACCTCAAGGAACATTAAGAAACCTCTTCGCCTTTAGGACTTCTTCTTTCTCAAATAAACTGTTCCTAACAACCCCAATCCCCCTTTATTTACTTTCTTCATATATATTTAAGAAGCATTTTCTGTGCCAATTTCATGGTTACTTAAACTTATTTTTTATGATTATATAACTTCCAGTAAATCAATGCGTTAGGAGTGAATAGGAATTTCTAATTTTTAAAGCTCTTGTTACCTTGGCGGGAAAGTGTTCAATTTCTTAATCAAAGAGTTTAACTATAGTGCGGTTTATAGACATAGGATAAAGGAGTCTTAGTCCTTTTTGCAACGCTGCGGTCGATAATCAGGGAATTCTCATTCAGGCGCTTGACTTTATAATGTTGATGAACATGGCCGCAAAAATTCCATGGCACATTAGGATCGGCATCTTCGGCCCGGTGCGCCATACAAATATCCATGCCGCCTTTGAAGATGAAGTCGCCAAGAAAAAATACGGTATCATCCGGCCCCATTAGACTTTTCCCCATTTGGCTGTTTTTCCTCTGCCAAGACTTTTAATCTTTCCTGCCTTTTGTAACTGCCTAAAGACTATCTTGATCATATCCCTGCTGACGGCAGGACACTCTTTTTGAATATCGCTTAGAGTAAATTCCCCCACCTGTTTCTCTATAGCGTCCGTAATAATCTGAGTCTTCACGCCCTTTACCGGCCTAATATTCTGCGTTCGCTCTTCAAATTCCTTATAAGCCGCAAGTACCGTCCCGAGAAAATAATTAAACCACGGAGTAACATCGTACTTGGCTTCATGCCATTTCTGCGACCTTCTATTAAGGGTCTCATAATACGTCTCTTTTGACTGTTCGACGATACGCTCAATACTGCGGCACTTTCTGTATAGACTCGCCATATCCTTTTTTATTTACAATTTCTTTGGCTTCAACAATCATATAAACCGGCATATTTTTCATTCCTCCCAACGACAACATATCCCTAAGCACTGCCGCGTTATTTTCCACATAATGCACAAATTCCACATAGGCATCCACATATTCCCGGCCCGCCTCCACGCTTTCATTCATATGTTGCTTGGTTTCCATAACCCCATTAAAGCGCTCGCGAATTTCTTGCGCAGCGCTCTCTGTCTTTCCTGCAATTAAGGAATCAGCCGAACCCGAAGCAATAGCCGCGTCTGCTTTAGCCACGCCGGGTTCCAGCGGAGTTCCCGCGGGTTTTATGCCGGTAAACGGCGCGCCTTCGCGGTGAATTCGAACTAAAGTCTCAAAGAATTCCATATCTGCTTTTTCCTGATCTGCGACTCTTTATTTGAGCGCATTATCAAATGCCGCCTTAACTCCTTCCTCGCGCTCTTTTGCCACCCATTTTAAAACCGGGGTCACATCTTTAGTTTCCAGCGCAGCTTTTGCATCCTTGACCACTGGCCCATCCAAGGTGTCACAATGTGCCAAGGCCAAGCTTGGCGAGAATAAAAGAAAAACGAACAGGAACAGAATCCCAATCCGTGGCAACCTGCGCCTCCTTTTATTACCAACATTTAAATCGTTAATTCACCACAAAATTGGGCAAAGATGAATTTAAATTGTTAGGGGAGGCCGGCGGGGGTTTACTTGGGTAATGCGATTTTAAAGGTGGTGCCTTTACCTACTTCTGACTCAACCGTTATCCTGCCATTATGCAGTTCGACAATTTGTTTGGCTATAGATAGACCTAATCCGGTGCCGTCTTTTTCTACCGCTCTCGCATTAGAGGCGCGAAAGAATTCTTCAAATATCATCGGCAGCTCATCTTTGGGTATGCCGATACCGTTATCGGAAATCTCGATTAAGATGTAACTTCCCTTGTCAGCAACCTGTAAATTGATTTTACCATTTCTGGCCGTATATTTAACCGAATTGGCCAGAAGATTAGTAATGGTCTCCTGTATATATTCTCGACTGCCCCGGATTCTGTCTATACTGGGCTCAACAAAATAGTTTAGAGAAATGTCCTTATCATTTGCCTTTGCCGCAATGTGGGCAACCGATTCGCAAACCACCTCTTTTAGCGATAAATAATCCATCTTTATCTGTCTACTTAATTTTATCCGCGTAATCTCCAAGAGCGCCTTGACAAAAAAGATAAGTTTGCCGGTCCTCTGTGCTGCCCTTTGAATTAAATCCAACTGTTTGGGATTTAATTCTCCGACTATGCCGGCTGCCACCGGCTCTAAACACCCCTGAATCGCGGCCAAGTGCTCTTTAATGTCGTGCGACACCCGCAAGACATATTCGGACTTAACCCGGTCTTTTTCCTTTAATCTCGCATTGGCGTCTTCAATAGTCTTTTCCCGCTGCCTTAATCTGGCGGTTATCGAGGTGGCCATATAAACCGCAATATATAAAGTGCTGACAAAAACAAAAGCTACCCCGCCAATGAACAAAAGATTCTTATACTGGTCCTGAAGAATAAAATCCTTTAAATGATAATGCGGTAAAATCCCAAAGTATTCCAAGGCGACTATAAAACAAAATAGAAACGCAGCCAGAGTGGCTTG
>JBMONJ010000220.1:0-3213 GCA_049324655.1 Candidatus Omnitrophota bacterium
TTCATAAAAAGAGGCCTCTTCTTCGGTAGCACAACAGCGGATACCGATAATCTTATCCGCCGACCTTTCCAATCTTAATCTGCCGGCCAAATCATTGGTTACGCCCAAGCGCCAGCCCAAGCCCTGACGCCACATCAAATAAACATAATAAAGGTCTTTCTTGCCTAAAGACGGCGGGACAAAACAAAACATCTTGTGATTGTCAGTTACGGTAAGCTCATTCCCGCCTTCAGTATGAAAAGTCAGAAGGCGCACGGTTTTCTTATTCCGGAATATCTTGGTGACTGGTGAAGTAGTAACATAGCCGCGGCCAACAGCGGTAATCACTTTTTGGCCCGGGATTATGTCTGCAATTCTTTTCTTGCCTGAAGCGGTCTCAACCAAAGTCCCGGCAGGCACACATTGGTCATCATCCGCGACGACAGTAAGGTTAGGGTCTTTGCCGGATAGAAGCTTGACTAATTCAAATTGGGCGTAATTGGTGTCCTGGAATTCATCTATGAGGAGATATTTGAATTGCTGTTGATAGCGGCGCAAAATCCGGGGGTGGTCCCTGAATAACTGCAGGGCCAGATAAAACTGGTTGCCAAAGTCCACCTTGGCGTTTTTTAACAGAAGTTCCTGATATTTTTGGTAGCAGACGGCAATCTCGCCTTGATACGCGGCCTCTTCTTTTAAAGCCGCATCCCCCGGATTTTGCGCCGCCTTTTCTTTTAACCCTTCGGCAAACCGCGAGAATTCCTCGACGGAGACATCCTCGTCCTTGGCCCGGCTAAACAAAGTTATCAAGCTGGCAATGAATTTGGTAGGGTCGCTTAAAGGCCGGTAATGTTTAAGCGGAAAAGAAAACAGATTCTCCCGGAAAAATACCGCGGTCTCTGGCCGAGTCAGCACCTTAAAGTCCGGGCTTAAGCCAACCTCCAAGGCATTTTCTCTTAGCACCCTATCACCAAAGGCGTGAAAGGTCATTATCCAAGTGTCGGTAAAACCGTAAGGCACCAACACATCCACCCTTTCCTGCATTTCCAAAGCCGCCTTGTCAGTAAAGGTCAAGGCAAGAATTTCTTCAGGCCGGGCCAGACCCTTATTGATAAGATTGGCAATGCGCCGGGTAATGACTGTGGTCTTGCCGGTGCCGGCGCCGGCAATAATCAACAGCGGTCCTCGAGTGTGGGTAACCGCTTCTTTTTGATTGGGATTTAAGCCTTCGAGAATTAAATCTTTGGTCTTGGGCATAAGAAAAATAACTCCCTTGACAAAAACCTATTTTTCAGTATACTTTCTTTGACTTAAATTTAAGGAGAATAAGATGTCTTTAGTTTGCGCAATCTGCAACAAAGGTCCCTTGTCCGGAAGAGCCATTAAGCGCCGCGGTATGGCCAAGGCCAAAGGCGGCGCGGGTCAGAAAATCACCGGACGCACCTTACGCCGTTTCCTGCCCAACCTGCAAAAGGTAAAAGTAATACTTAATGGCGTGAAGAAAACCGTCTATGTCTGCACCCGCTGCATTAAAAAAGGTAAGATTCAAAAAGCCTAATCCAGCGTCTTCACATCCTTTAATTCCAACTGCACCAAAGGCTCATCCTGCCAGTCGTCAATAGAAGGCGTGTAAGCCAAGTTAACTCTCTCCTCAGCGCGGATAAAAGGAATTAAGTCAGCGCGGCCAAATCCCACCACTTGACAGGTAAGTTTTCCGTCGCTAACCCAAAATTTTATGGTTTCCTTGCCCATTAGTTGGGGTGCGCTTTTAACCGTCAGGCCGCACGAGCACAAGACCGGCTGGGGATTACCCGCGCCAAAGGGCGCTAACTTTTCCAAATCCCGCACCAATTCTACCGAAAGCATTGACAAAGGAACCTGCGCGTCAATGGAAAGCGTGGGCAATAAATCTTCAGCCAAAAGATTCAGCTTGGCAAATTCATTAAGCATTTTTCTAAAAGGATCTATTTTCTCCTGCGCAATAGTCAGGCCCGCGGCATGAGAATGCCCGCCGAATTCCTCCAAGAAATGCGCGCAATTTTTTAAGGCCTCAAACAAATGGAATCTTTCAATGGAACGACCCGAACCCCGGCCTTTGCCCTCTTCCAAAGAAATCACAATAGTGGGCCGGTAAAATTTCTCGGTAATCCTGGCGGCGACAATTCCTAAGACTCCGGGATGCCAACCTTCGCGGCTTAAGACAATCACATTGTGATCGCGGAAATTCACTTCTTTCTCGACGAGAGAAAGCGCCTCGGATAAGACTTGCTCTTGAATCTTTTGGCGCTGGCGGTTCTGCTCTTCTAAATCCTTAGCCAGCTTAAGCGCCTTATTTATCTCTTTAGCCGACAACAAATGCATAGCTTTTTCCGCGCTGTCAATTCTGCCGCAGGCATTAATGCGCGGGCCTAAAACAAAACCCACCATCCCCACAGAAATTTCTTTATTTTTTAAACCCGAAGTCTCTAATAATGCTCTAATCCCCGGCCTGCGGCTTTTGCCAATTTGTTCCAATCCCACCTTAACTAAAATGCGGTTTTCTCCAGTTAAGCTCATCACATCGGAAATAGTTCCCAAGGCCACCAAGTCTAATTCTTCTTTTAAGTTCTCTTCCAATAGCGCCTGCGCCAATTTATAAACCAGACCCACGCTGGCCAATTCCTTAAACGGATACGCGCAGTCCGGCCGCTTAGGATCAATTATGGCCGTTGCGGCCGGCAGCTTTTCCTTTTGCGTTTCATGATGATCAATGACAATTACCTCGCAGCCGGACTGATTTAAGGCTACAATTTCTTTAAAAGCGGTTACCCCGCAGTCCACGCTAATCAGCAAACTCGCCTGGCATTCTTTGGCGATAGAAGCGGCATTTCCGTTTAAGCCATAACCCTCATTTACCCGATGCGGAATATAGTATTGCGAGGCAATGCCCAATTTCTCGAGAGTCTCTCTTAAAAGCACGCAGGCAGTAATCCCGTCGCAGTCATAGTCGGAGAATATCAGAACCTTTTCTTTTTTCTGACCGGCCTTTCTAATTCTGGATACCGCTTTACAGAGATCCTTTAATTTTTCCGAAGAATGCAGGCGGGACAAATCAGGAGAAATAAAATCCTTGGCCTCATTGGCCGAAGTAATGCCGCGGTTTATCAGAAGCTGGGCAAGCAAAGGATGAATGCCCAACTTTGAATTCAAAGCCAATTGCAAGCCCGGCTGGGCCGGCCTTATTTTCCAAGTCTT
>JBMONJ010000221.1:0-27141 GCA_049324655.1 Candidatus Omnitrophota bacterium
CCGGGTGATGGGTTCCAGCAACCCAAATTTTTCCCAGAATTCCGCCTGTTTTAAGGGTTCGGCGGTAGTGCGTAGTTTCTCCAATTCCTGATGCTCGACAAAAACATCCTCCCGGACCAAATCTCTGGCTAAGATTTTAAAGGCCTCGGCGATCCGACTGCGCGGATTATCCACGACTACCGGCACTCCCCGGTTTAAAGCCAAACCTACTGTCTTTCCTTCCGAGGGAAGATGCGCAAGTATCTCGCAGGGAAGCGCGGCACTGACCTCCTGCCAGCCCACTCCGCCCTTACTTTCCGAGCGGTTCAGAATCATCTTGACCATTTTCAAAGGAAAATGCAGGCTCTGGAGAATATCCAAGCTCCATTTGGTCTGATACACGGAAAGGATATCCGGGGTAACCACCAACAATATCAGATTGGAGCGGTCAAAAACGGAAATCAGGGTTTCACTGAAAGCCTTGCCTACATCGACGATAATATAATCATAAATCGTCACTGCCTTCTCCAAAAAAAGTCTTACATTGTCTTTAGTAATGTGCGGAACCTGCCGCAGGTGGAAAATGCCGGGGAGAAAATCTATGCCGGTAGGATGATTGATTACCTCAAGCCGCATCTCGTCGGCGGTATTTATTTTATCCAGATGGGGAACGATATCCACCAAGGTTTTCTTCGAAGAAACATTCAGCATCCGGCTCATATCCTGGCCGGCCTGAAAATCCAAATCTAACAGTAATACCTTTTTGTCCCGCTGGGACAAGGTAACGGCGAGGTTGACGCAGATAAAGGTCTTGCCTACACCGCCTTTATTGCTAAAAACCGCTATAGTCTTACTGCTCATCCTTTATGAATTGGTAGACAGATTGTAAATGACGGGCACATCGATATTTATCTCGCGCGCCCGCAGCTCGGCGGGGAAAATGGGAAATGGGGCGGAGTTTTTGGCGGCATTTACCGCGCTGTCATCGAAAATTTCATAACCGGAGGATTGTTTTACCCTTATCGAGGAAAGGGTTCCGTCGGAGAGAATCTTCAGGTCCAGTCTTACCGCGCCTTCCCACCCCAACTGGCTGGCCTCTTCGGGATAAACTACTGCCCGCGCAATCTTCTGCTGTATTTGGCGGGTATATCCGGCAAGATAATCCGGCATCTCTCTTAAGATCACCTGCGGGGCAAGCTCGGTGGTAATGGTTTCTTTTTCTTCAGTTGCGACCTTTGCCGGCTTTGCGGCCGCACCAGTCGGTTGGACTTCTTTTTCTCGTGCCAGCGCAATTATAGTAGGCGTCAGGGAGACAACCAATTCGGTTTCGCTGTCTCTAAAGGTCTTGGATTTGAATAATTCTCCCAAGATAGGAATCTTACTGATCGCCGGCAGACGCTGT
The DNA here is from genome assembly GCA_049324655.1 of Candidatus Omnitrophota bacterium. Classification (GTDB taxonomy): domain Bacteria; phylum Omnitrophota; class Gorgyraeia; order JAUYCX01; family JBMONJ01; genus JBMONJ01. The sequence goes on from JBMONJ010000221.1 coordinate 1,382, forward strand.
AAAGCATTTGACTCTTCGTTTTTAATTAAGCCGGCGATAAAAATCGTCTGTCCGTCCTTAAGATATAACTGGGTGGAGGCCGAACGCGTAGCAAAGGCGGGAACAGTATAGCCGCTTACGGTCACCGAATTACCGGAATCTATACTGCTCACCTCGGTATCAATGGTAGTGTCGATTTTATTATCTTCTCTAACAACAGGCTTAATCTTCAGGTTTACACCGTAAGGACGAAATTCAACATTAGTCTGGACCGTGCCGCCGGTCGTGGTGGTGGTGGTAATTATCGGCACCTGCCCGCCGACGAGAAACTCCGCTTCTTTGCCGCTCATACATACTAACTTGGGCCGGGAAAGCACCCGGCCCTTGCCTTCGCTTATGAGCATATTTAATTTTGCGGTAAGCGCATCGCGGCTCCAATCCACAATCCTCCAGATTTTGGCAAAGGTGTCGATTTTATTCAAGGTAGTAGTAGTCCCTCCGGTAGTGGTAGAGCCGGAGGTATAAGGCTCTTCTCTTACCTGCAGCGCCGAGACCCAAGCAATACCTAATTGATCGGTAACGCTCTTGGAAAGCTCCAAAATCTGCACATCAATCTGCACCAGCGAATTATCGTCGGAAATCTCGACAAGATTGATAATCTGCCCCTTAAAAGGATCCAATAGGTCTTCGATCTTCTTCTTCTCCGGCGTAAGCGCTTTGCCGGTAACCATAATCCTGCCTTCTTCGCGGTTTATCTCGACCGCCAAATCTTTGATTTTGGCGTGTTCCAGCAACTGTTCGACTCTGGTTTTTACGCTTTCTAAATCTTCGGATACCACACGCACCACAATACTGCGCCAGCCGTATTTATCCCAGATATTCAAGGTAGTAGAACCCGGCCCTTTACCGGCGAGAATCGCCTCTTCGCCTTCTACCTTTACCAAGTCGGCAATCTTAGGATCGGCGAGTGAAATGCGGGTGGGCGCATAAACGGCTACCGAGCGGATTTCGCCCACCACCAATTCAATCGGCGCTTCAGCGCGAACAATCTCTTCTTTGCGGAATTCGGGGGTCTGCGCCAAGACCTCAAACGGTAAAGGCCCAATCGGCCACGACAAGATGAGCAAGCCGATAATGATATAAGAAATAGTTTTCTTCATAATACTCTATTTAGCGGGTTGCGTCTCCTTGGTCCCCTTGTCCAAAATCCCGGCGCGGTATATTTCCAATACCCTCTGCTCCAAGGCTTGCTGCTGCATCGTCATATCTTTATCCGGGGGCACCACCACCTGCCCCTGAACCGCCAAGATATGTTGCAAGAGGGCATCCCAAGTAGCAACCGGCAAAGGCCCGGTTGCCGTATCTAATGAAGAGCGGATTACCAATTTCAAGTTGCCCTGTTCGCGGGCAAACAACAATAACTCGGCATCCTTAGGCGCCATAGCAAAGGTAATAAGCTGTATACCTTGCGCTGCGGCCTGAGCCGAAGGTGCAGGCGCCGCTTGACCGGGTGCTGCTGCGGTTGCACCGGTTTGCCCGCCGATTGACAAAACCAAAACATTTTGAAAAAGGGTTACGGTAGCCAACTGTGGCACTATCTTACCTTCTATCTGCTGGGGTACCGGAAAATTACCGATAATATCCACAAAATCACCGGGCCTGACCATTCCGCCGGCAGCGGACAAGGTATCAATGGGCACGGTGATCGCCCTTTTTCCCGTCGGGACTCTCATAGATATCGAACCGCCCGCGTGGTCAGCAGCAGAAGGCATACCTAATTTTGAAGCGGTGACTTGTTCCCCCGGAAGGATGTCGGTCTTTGCCGTCTTGCCCAATACCGCACCAGTATCGGTTATCGCGCCGGGCTGCAAAAAGTTCTTGGGGAATTTTCTTAAGGAGACCATATTTTTTTCGATTTTATTTCCCGAAGTGATTTCGCGCGTGGCCACCACCACATCCATTTCTTCCTGTTGACTCGCAGCCTGTATTTGCCGCCGGGCGATATCTTCAACGGCGGTGGTGATACGCTGCTCGGTATAGCGGTTTATCAAGCCCAGCGCGACCAAGCCCATCACTATCGCGATTATGACAATCTGCGCCTTCTTCTTATCCACTGGAGGCATCTTCATATTTTTTGGTCCTCAAAAATTACCGGATTAAATCCGCGCGTATTTCAATATTGGCCTTCTGCCGCAGAGACTCAATGTGCTCCTGAATCTTTTCTCCCTGCTTGACCATAGTCAGGCCTTCCTTTATGTAATCCCACGCCTCGGAAATGGGTTTTTCTTTGCCGCCCTTTTTCTCTTCTAATTTAAGGATATAAAATCCCTCGGCGCCCTTAACCACATTGCTTAAGCCACCCGGCTCAAGCGAGACTACGGCAATCTGTAATGGGGCGGCCATTTGCAAAACCTTCTCTTGATCTAAGAATCCTAAGTCGCCGCCGTTTCTGGCGCTCGCCGCCTTAGAATACTGCCGGGCCAAGTCGGCAAAATCTGCACCCTTGAGCAGCTCAATGAGTATGTCGTTCGCCTGGGTAGGCGTGGAAACCACAATCTCTCTTATATGCCATTGGGTAGGCTCTTTTATATTGGGATCCAACTCTTTATTTTTATTATAATAATCTTCAATATCTTTGGAGTCAACCTTCACATCTTCTAACAATTGATTCGAAAGCGAGGCGATCAATAAGCCGTTCTCCATCTCTTCGATCGCCTCTTTAATTTCCCTTCTTTTGTCAATGCCTCTTGCCTTCGCCTCTTTGACCAAAAGCTGCTGACTGATTAAATCATTGAGCAGGGTTTTCTTGCGCTCGGGTGTCTCAAATCTCTCCTCGGGCTTTAAGCGGCTGTTCAGGGAGTCAACCTTTTGGTTAAAATCCTCCAAGGTAACTACCCAATTATCCACGCGGGCTAAAAGGGTTCCTTGAAAGCTCGGTTGAACAGTAGCGGCTGTTTCGGTCTTTTTTGCCGGGGAAGGGAAAAACTTTGAAATAAAAGGAATGTTTTCGCAACCACTTAACGTAAACGAAGACAAGACAATGCAAACAGCTAACAATATGTGCATCACAAAACTCCTTCCTTTCGCGCGCAAAAATTGGATTAGAATTTACACGCACAAAAAGTATACCATATTACTTTTTTTACTGCAATAAATTATTTAATAAAATCATTAAGTTTTTAAGTAACCCCCTCTATTTGAGGAAGCTATATGCGAGCAAAACGAAATAGCGCTAGCGGGATTTGAACCCGCGTACTCAGCTTGAGAAGCTGATGTCCTAGGCCAGGCTAGACGATAGCGCCACAGAGTCCCTTAATCCAACCTTTTATTTTGGTCAAAAGTGCAATATCTGAAATTCTTATCTCGCAAATCCCATAAGGAATTAGGTTTCCCGTCGCCCCACTACTGGTCGGGCTGATTCTTGTATACGCTTTTGAAAATTGCCTTAAGGACACATTGGTAACTTCAGACCAGAACGCCTCGGCTTCTCCTACTCCCTTACGCTGTCGTTCTTGTATTTTATTCTGGCTATCTGCCTAGGGCTCAACTCAATACCTCGTAGCCAATAACTTAGACTACTTTTAGAGGCATTAAGTTGTTTCAATATCTCGCTGAATGTCTTGCCTTCTCTTCGTAGTTCAACTGCTTTGTTTCTCTCGGCAACTTTCATTCCACCCGTCCTTAACTAAACAACGCGAGGGCCGCGGTATAAATAACTTTTAAGTGTCGGTATTGTAACAAAATTGCTTTTCGGCTTCAACAAAAATTATTGACACTATTTGAATTAATGGAATAATAAATATTCAGGATAAGGAGCGAGGCGGTGGCGACCTTTATTGGATTGGGATTTAGCGAAGACAAAGACCCTTATATTGCCGCCCGCGAGGCCTGCCTTTTGGCGAAAAGCCGAATCAAACCCGAACGTCTTGACCTAACCCTGGTCTTCTCCACGGTAAATTATTCGAATTCGGAAATAATCCGCGGGGTCTTTGAGGTTGCCGCCGCCCCACCGCTCATCGGCACCAGCAGCGCGGCATTAATCCTGCCGCAGGGAATAAAAAGAAACGGGGTTGCCGTTCTGGCGGTGCATTCCGATGAGATAAGACTTGGCCTCGGAGCCAGTGAAGACATCGCCAGCCAGCAGGAGCGCCTCCATGGGAACGAGCTGGCGCAAGGCGTCGTGAAGAATTTCGGGCTGCACAAGCGCCATCTCTTTATGATGCTCTGCGACGGCCTGATTGAAAATAATTCCGAATTGATCCGCGGCGCCCAAGAGGTCTTGGGAAAAAGCTTCCCTTTTATGGGCGGCGCCAGCAGCGACGACCTGAGTTTCTCCGCAACCTTCCAGTATTTTAACAACCGCCTCCTGACCAAAAGCGCCGTCGGAATAATGTGGGGCGGAGAAATGACCTTTGGGTTAGGCATAAAGCACGGCTGGCGTCCCCTCGGTAAACCCCGCATCGCCACCGAGGTAAGCGGGAATATCCTCAGGACTATAGACCAGCAACCAGCGGTCCGTCTTTATGAAGATTATTTCGGCCGGGAAATCCAAGAGTTGTATGACAGCCGCTTGGGACATCTGGCCATTCTCTATCCGATAGGTATATACGCCAAGGGTGAAGAGGAATATTTATTAAGAAATGCCATCGGCCTAACCCGGGAAGGTCACATTGTCTGTCAGGGAGAAGTGCCACAGGGCGCAGAAATAAGACTGATGATCGGCAGCAAGGAATCCTGCCTTAATGCCACCAAAGAAGCCGCTCTTGAGGCAAAGGCCGGACTGTCCGGAAAAGAGGCGGCGCTGGTTCTCATCTTCGATTCTATTTCTCGACGCAAGCTGCTGGGCCGGGACAGTGACAAGGAAATCGCGATAGTGCGGGAAGTATTCGGGGAATACACGCCGTTTGCCGGCTTTTATACCTTTGGCGAGATCGCCCCACTAAAGGCCCTGGATTACCAGGGACAAACCTATTTTCACAACGAGACCGTGGCGATATTAGCCCTCGCGGTATAGATATGGAATATATTGATAAAATAGCTTCTTTGAGTCTTTTGGTTGACCTGATGGGCATCGCGGCGGTTTTAGCCGTGGCCGTCTTGGTGGTATTATTTATGCTCAAGCTTGATGAGGTCAAACAATTAAAATCATCGTTAAACCAGTTAAAACGGGCTTTTGACGAATTGGACGAGCAAGCCAAACTCATCGTAAAAACCGATCTTGCCCTGAATAAAACTCAGGAAGAGCTGGATAAAAAAATAACCGGGCTCTACGCCCTGCAAAAAATCGCTCGGCTGGTAAGCACTACCTTAGATGAGAACGAAATCTTCCGGCGCATTGACGAATCACTGATCACTGATTTGGGGTTCGATCGCAGCGCCATTTTTATCTTTGACTTAAACCGCTCCCCGCAGTGCAAGCTGGGCAGCCGTTATTCCCGTGCCGACATTGATAAGGCGCAGGCCGCCATCAGCGCCGACACCGTATTTTCCCCGATAATCAACAACGGGAAAATCCTCTCCACGCTCAACACCCCGAAACACACCCAAGACCGCGTGGCCCAGATTTTTCATGTCAGTTATTTTGTTATTGCCCCGATAATGACCCAAGACGGCATTGCCGGGATAATCTTTGCCGGCAACAAAGCCGGAGATTCCCTGCTGACCGAAGGCGACGAAGAGCTGATATCCATTCTGGCCAATCAAATCGGGCAATCGTTAGAGAATGCCCGGCTCTTCGAGCAGGTCTATCATTCCCATCAGGAATTAGAGAACAAGGTGTCGGTGCGCACCAAAGAATTGGCCGCCGCCTTAGAAGAGGTGCGCAACATAAATAAAATGAAATCCGATTTTGTCTCCGCCGTTTCTCACGAATTGCGCACCCCGCTTACCTCCATAAAAGGTTTTGCCTCGATACTAATGACGGGAAAATTAGGCGCGGTGCCGCCGGAGGTAAAAGACCGTCTGGAGAAAATCAATAAACACAGCGACAGCTTGGTGCAGCTTATCAACGATCTTCTGGATATCTCGCGCATTGAGGCCGGAAGGATAGAGATGAAATATGAATTTAAACCCCTCGCGCCGATTGTGGAGGCGGTAGCGGATCTCCTGTCGCCGCAGCTTAAAGACAAAAAGATTATTCTCGCGATAAATGTCACCAAAGATTTAAAACCGGTTTTTGTGGATAGCGGCCAAATCCAAAGGGTCTTCGTTAACCTAATTAATAATGCCATAAAGTTTACGCCACCAAACGGCAGGATAACCGTCAGGGCCTTGGACGCCGGCGATTTTATCCAAACCGATATCACCGACACCGGCATAGGTATTGCCAAGGCGGATCAGGAAAAGATCTTTGACGAATTTTACCGTGTGGACAATACCGTGAACCAATCCCTGCAAGGCACTGGTCTGGGCCTTTCGCTGGTAAAGCGCATTATCGAAGCCCACCGGGGAAAGATTTGGGTACGCAGCGAGCTTAACGAAGGGGCGACCTTTAGTTTCACCCTGCCAAAGACACCGGTTTAAAAAATTCGGAGATTGGGAATGGTAAAAAAGGAAAGAATACTTATAGTCGACGACGATCCCGATATCTTGGATGTCCTCTCGCTTACCCTCTCGGAACAGTATGATGTCATCCAAGCCCACGACGGCGAAGAGGGGCTGCGTTATGCCCGCACCAAATCACCCGGAATAGTAATTCTTGATTACAAAATGCCAAAGTTAAGCGGCCCCCAGGTCTGCCAAGAGCTTAAAAAGGACATCCTCCTGCAGCATATCCCGGTCATCCTCCTTACGGGAAAAAGCGAAACCACCGATAAGGTCACGGGCATCAATGCCGGCGCCGATGATTACATCGTCAAACCCTTTGACCCACAGGAGCTCTTGGCGCGCATCCGGATGATCCTGCGCCGTTCGCAGCGCGACCTCGACGCCAATCCCTTAACCCGCCTGCCGGGCAATGTCTCCATCATTAACGAATTACAGATGCGGCTGGATTCCAAACAGCAATTTGCCGTGGCCTACCTTGACTTGGATAAATTTAAATCATACAATGATAAATACGGATTTGAACACGGCGACGAGATGATTCAGGAAACGGCAAGGATTATTATCCGCGCTATAAAGGAATTAGGCAACGGGGATGATTTTATCGGCCACATCGGAGGTGACGATTTCGTCTTCGTAACCACTCCGGACCGGGTTGACGCCGTATGCCAGAAAATAATCCAAGATTTTGAAGCGAAGGCACCCACATTCTACAGCGAGGATGAGCGTAAACGCGGCTATATCGCAGGCACCGACCGGCAAGGGAATATCGCCAAGTTCCCTATTGTTTCGGTATCCATTGGTGTGGCCGCCAATGAAACCCGGCAGTTCAGCCATGTCGCTCAAATCAACGAGATCTGCGCGGAGTTGAAAGAGCACGCCAAAAAATTAGAGCGCAGCAATTTTATTAAGGATAAAAGGAGCAACACAAGAGACAAAACGAAAGGAGCGTTATGAAAATCAGGAAGACCGGTGCAGTGGTTGTCATTATCTTGGCCGTGGCGGCCAATCTGATGTTTGCTCATCCTGCCTTGGCGCAGGACCCGATAAGAAAACTCGGCCGCGGTATTGCCAACCTTGGCTTGGGCTGGATTTCTTTTCTGACCACTATTGAAGAAACCGGGAAATCCGACGGGGTATTTGCCGGGGCAACTTACGGGCTCTTAAAAGGAATTGCCAAGACTATACAGAGAACCGCAGCGGGGGCTTATGAAACCGTGACCTTCCCAATACCTTTCCCCAAGAACTACGCGCCTATACTGACTCACCCGGAATTTCCTCTGGGTAAAGACGCGGTAGTTACGGAAACCAAAAAATAAAATCTTAATCTGCAACCTTGTTTTTTATGGCGAGGATTATCTTTTCAAAGGACTCCTGAAAGGCCTTTACCCCGGCGTCTTGGATTTCCTGACAGACGCGATTTAAATCTATCCCTAAAAAGGCGCATTCACTAAGGCGCCTTTTTTCTTCTTCCAAATTTTCTTCCAAGGCATAGCGCGGACAGCCGTGGTCACAAAAGGCCATTACCGTTTCGTGGGGAAGGGTATTAACCGTATCCTTGCCGATCAATCCTTCAACATATTTCACATCGCTATACTCCGGGTTTTTGGTGCTGGTGCTGGCCCAAAGCAGACGCTGGATTTTCGCACCCTTGACCTTAAGCCCACCAAAGTTCTCGTCGGAAAACAGTCTCCGGAAAACCTGATAAATCATCTTGGAATTGGCAATAGCCATACACCCCCGCAAACGGCCAAGGTCATAACGCAAGTCTTTTCTCTCTTCCAAGAGCTTATCAACTTGAGTATCAATCCGGCTGACAAACACGCTGGCTACTGAAGAGACCTTGGCAAGCTCCAGGGAACGCAGCGCCCTCTCTTTTAAGCCGTCAATATAAGCCTGCGCGCTGCGACGGTAATGCTCTGCCGAGAACAAGAGCGTAACATTTACATTTACCCCTTCGCTGATTAAAGTTTTAATCGCTGCCGGAGCCTCGGCAGTGCCCGGAACCTTGATCATAATATTAGGTCGGTTCAAGCGCCTAAAAACCCGACGCGCGTAATCAATGGTCGCTTGGGGCTCGTGGGCGTATTCAGGAAACACCTCAATACTTACATAACCATCCCAGCCGGCGCTGTCTTCAAAGGTGGGTCGCAGCAAATCCGCAGCCAAGCTCACATCAGTAATCGTCAGCTCGTCGTAAATATCATTAATATTTTTCCCCTGTTGGGCAAGTTCTTTTATCTGGGAATCATAGCCATCGGATTTGCTGATGGCCTTTTCAAAAATGGTGGGATTGGTGGTAACTCCGCGGATACCGTAATCGGCGATAAGCCGGCTGAATTCTCCGCTCTTCAAGAGATTGCGCTCAATGTTGTCATACCACGGACTCTGGCCAAGCCGGTAAAGTTCTTTTAAAGAATTCATGTTACAGCTTTTTCAAGTACGAAACTAATTGCTTGGGCCGTGCAGATTTAAAAAAGCAACTGGCCGTAGCCAAGATATCCGCGCCAGCCTTAACTGCTTCCTTGGCGGTTTCCTCGTTTATCCCGCCGTCTACCCCGATGTCTTTGCCGAAGATTTTTCTTAAGGCGATAATCTTAGACAGGACCGAAGGAATGAATTTTTGTCCGGCAAATCCGGGATTTACCGACATAATCAAAACCATATCCAAAACATCCAAGCAGTCTTGAATGATAAGCGGACTGCCAGGGTTTAAGGCTAAGGCCGCCTGCTTTCCCTTGGCCTTTATGCGCGCGATATCCCGCCGGGCCAGCGCGGCGTCAAATCTCTCTAACTCTTTGGGGAAATTCCCCGAGCCAGCCGAAGCCGCGGTCAATTTTCCGTAACCCTCCGCGTGTAGCGTAATGATATCTGCGCCAGAGGAAATGAATTTATCAATGTACATCCCCGGATTATCAATCATCAAGTGAGCGTCTATGGACAGCTTAGTCAGCGGACGAATGGCCTCGAGGATGATTGGGCCAATAGTGATATTGGGGGCAAAATGCCCGTCCATCACATCGAGGTGAAGCATATCCACGCCGGCGGCTTCGCATTTTTTTACTTCCTTTTTAAGCTGGCTAAAGTCCGCGGAAAGAATACTGGCGCTGATTTTGATTTGTTTGGGCATAGATTTTGAAGTTAAATGCGAGGAGAGGGAGTTGAACCCTCACAGCCTTGCGGCCAACAGCCCCTCAAACTGTCGCGTCTGCCAATTCCGCCATCCTCGCGTGAATTCTGTCTTCAAGGCATTATCCGCCTTTGTCTCGCCTTCACTAAAGTTTCGGCGGACTTCGGCGAGATGTTCGCAAACAAGGACAAGGCCTTGGGGCTCCACTATTCTACCATATCTTAAAGGTATATCAAGTTTCTCGCCGCTGCAAGTTGATTTTGCTCTGGATATACCAAGAGCAGTTTTTTGCTCTGGCATTGGCACGAGGGTAAAATTAAATAAATTCCTGTATGGCCGGAAGGATATCAATATTGGAGATATCCTCTTCAGTCAAGGGGGCTCGGCTGGTAAGTCCACGCCTTTCTTCATAAGTCTTGGCCTCGCGCTTATAAATTATCCCTATAGGAATTTTCTCCCCCCACTCGGCAGCCTGCTTATAGGCTTGGGACTTATCGGCAAAATCATAGGCCGGGACATCGTTAAGTTTATAGACCCGCTGGGAGTACCACTCATAGGTATTTATCTTATTAAAAGAAACGCAGGGCTGCAAAATATCTACGAGCGCAAAGCCCTTGAACTTTACTGCCTCGGTGATTAACCAAGCGAGATGCCCCAATTCCTTGGAATAACCCCGGGCTACAAACCCGCAGCCTAAGGCAATGGCCGTCTCCAAAGGATGAAAAGGCTCAAGGATAACTCCGTCGGGCTGGAACTTGGTTTTATGTCCGGTATCCGTGGTGGGCGAGGCCTGTCCTTTGGTTAAGCCGTAAATTTGATTGTTGTGCACCAAAACGGTGATATCAATATTGCGGCGGATATTGTGAATAAAATGATTGCCGCCTTCGCCATAGCAGTCTCCGTCGCCGGTAGTGACAATGACTGTAAGTTTTGGGTTTACCATTTTTGCCGCGGCCGCCACGGGAAGCGCCCGGCCGTGCAAGCCGTTAAAACAGTTGCACTTGATATAATGGGGAAGCTTGGCCGCCTGCCCAATACCCGAAACCAATAAAACATCTTTGGGCAGGCGGCCCAATTGCACCAGCGTTTTTTTAAGGGCGTTCAATATGCCAAAATCCCCGCAGCCCGGGCACCAAGCTATCTCGTCATTGCTTTTAAAATCATCGGGGTTCATCATATGACCTCTTGGATCTTTTCCCGCAGATTATCCCGGTCAAAGGGCCGACCGTCGAACTTGCGAATCGCACCGTCGGGATTTATACCGATCTCTCTTCTAATCAGCCGCTTAAGCTGGCCAGCCGCGTTATTTTCCACCGTGAATATTTTCTTCGCGCCCTTTAACAATGCCACTGCCTGCTGGCTGGGAAACGGCCAGACCTGCGAAAAATGAATAAACCCAATCCGCTTGTCTACGCAGACCTCTCTCATTACTCCGTAGGTGGACCCAAAACCCGCCAAGACGACTTGCGCGTTTTCAAGATTATAGGCAGAAGGCGGCACAATCTCTTTAGTCAGCAGAGCCAGCTTTTTATATAATCTCTTTTCCACCATTTTCACGCGTATGGTGGCATCCTCGGTAATGTGCCCTTCCTCATTATGCTCGTCGCTGTCTGCATAAATGACATCTGCAATCCAAGAAGGAATGGCCCTTGGGGAGACGCCGGATTCGGTAAGTTGATAGCGCTTATACCCGAGTATATCCTTTGATTCTGCACGGGAGATTATGTGGCGCTTAACCGGCGAGCGGCTTAAATCAAACGGTTCAATATTACGATATGAATCCGCTAAGTGCTGATCCGTCATTATCAAAACCGGGATTTGATATTTTTCCGCCACATCAAAAGCCCGAACCGTCAGATAAAACGCCTCTTCAATAGTGCCCGGAGAAAAAATTGCCCGGGCAAACTCTCCGTGTCCGGCGTGTATAAGAAATTCCAGATCCGCCTGCTCAGTGCGGGTGGGAAATCCCGTGGCCGGCCCCGGGCGTTGAGCCTCGACCACAACAATGGGCACCTCAGTCATCCCGGCCAGACTTAAACCTTCAACCATCAAGGCAAAACCGCCGCCGGAAGTGGCAGCCATAGCCCGGCAGCCGGCGAATGACGCGCCGATAATCATATTGACAGCCGCAATCTCGTCTTCTGCCTGCTCGACGAGAATATTGAATCTTTTGGCGAAATGGGCCAGATTGTCCATAATACTCGTTGAAGGCGTCATCGGGTAAGCCGAGTAAAATTTGCATCCCGCCCTTATCGCGCCTAAGGCAATGGCCTCATTGCCGTTGATAAGCAGTTGGCCTTCCGGGGCTGCGGTTTTAATTTGCATCCGGAAGGCCTCGGGTGAAAAATGCTGCGCGGCAAAATCATATCCGGCCTTGGCCGCGGCAAGATTCTTTTTTACCAGCTCTTCGCCTTTATCCCTGAAAAGCGCAGACAATATTTCCTCCGCCAGACTAAATTCAATTCCCGCCATTGCCGCCACCACCGCGCAGGCCGTGGAATTGACAAACAATTCGCTTCCGCCAAATTGAGTAGCCAACCCGTAAAGCGGGACATCAAACAAAGATGAAGTAGTATCTGGAATATTGAACCTTGCCTTGTCCGCGATCAAAATCCCGTCGGGCGAAAGAGCGTTTTTGTGTATGGCCACACTCTCTTTATCCAGGGCTACCACGATATCCGCTTTTTGCCTGGCGGCAAAAAGCGGCTGGCTGCTAACGCGAATCAGAAAGAAATTATTCCCGCCGCGGATGCGCGACATATAATCCTGATGGGCAAAGAGATAAAAGCCGCGTCTCTTAAAAACGCGGCATAGCGCCTCTCCGACGGTCTGAATACCCTGTCCGGCCTCGCCGGTAATTCTTATATTAAGTTCGTTATTCATCCCCTGCCCTGATTTCTTTTTTGGCCCTACCGCTGCGAAGGTAGGTAGTTCAATAATGGAACCAAGGCATTCATCGCCAGTAAGCTGACCAGCTCAACATCAAATCTCGCCCCCTTTTGCGTAGAAATAAAAATCAGGCCCGCCACACCTACCCCAAAAAGATATTTTCCCAATGGCCTTATTGGCGTGGTCTTGGGCTCGATAACCATAATGAAAATATAAAAGTAAGTAGAATATCCGAACGCTTGCGTGCCGAACAATATCAGCGCTACCAAGGCATAGCCGACGAGCACCTCTAATTTCTTCATCCGCCACGCAAAATAAATACCGAACGGCGCCAAGACCTGCCAAAGGTAAGTCCCCCGCCACTCGGTAATGCTGCCGAAAATAACCGTCGCCAAAAAGATTCCGCAGGCCGCAGGATTAAAAATATGTCGGTTGCGAAAATGAATTACCTGCTTGGAGGCAATTGCCAGAACTGCCGCTAAAGCTAATTTCCACCCCGGCTCGTCGCTCGATAGCACAAAACCGGCGATCAGCCCGCTGATAATCGCGCTCTCGGTTATCTTCAGGCTCTTTTGCTTAAAATACAAGAATGCTGCTTCCGCGGCCATTGCCCAAAATGCAGCAATGGCAATGGCCGCCAAGAATCCCGCGTCCTTATCGCTTATGCCCAAGAATAAACCCAGCGCCAGAAGAAAAATAATCAACTGGGTCTTGATGGATTTTATATCGAACATCTATTCCTTTATCCGGATCGACAAAGGCTCTCGTATTTTTCCTTTCATTCTATCTTCAGACTCTTATTGCTCTGCCACAAGCCGTGGATGTTACAGTAAGAAGCCGCCATCAATGTGCCGGGCTTATCGGTTTTAAAACTAAAGGAAATTTGGGAATGGGTATAAACGGTACTGGAGTTCGGACCTTGCACTGACTCCCCATGTGAGGAAAATTCAAACCCGCCTAATTCATAAGGAAACTTTTCTCCGTCAGGCAAAAAATACGCAGCGAGCCAGCGAATATGGTGTTCGGTGGTGTTGGGGTGAGGGATCTCTTTACCCACGCTTACCGTAATCTGTGTAAACTCGCCCTTCTTCAGGGTATCGGCCACCTCGATAACCGGAACATGTTTTTCCTTTTTCCAGTCCGCAACCTGAAACAAATCCTTTAGCTCAGCCATTTTCAACCTCCCTTCCATATACAACCCAACGGCGCGGGCTGCCACGGCACTTGGCCGTGGCGCCAAAGCCGCTGCCGCGCCGAAAAAAACTCAGAATTACATCACATTTATTCTTCGCTGATGTAATTCCCTCCTGCTTATTGGCGCGGTCAACCGCAACAGGCCGTTGTCAAAATGCGCCTGAATCTTTCCGGTCTCCACCCGTTCGTCAAACCAATAGCAGGAATCAAAACGCGCATCGTCCCGTTGTGCCGTTATACAGAAACCCGCTTCGCCTGCATCCAAGGTAATATCCTTTTTGCTTACCCCCGGGAGCTCCACTTCGGCGATCACATTGCGCTCTCTTTCATCTTGATAAATTGCTACATCGGGACACGCCCACATCAGTAATCGGTTTTTCATCTTGCCCTCCTTGTCAGTCAGACAACACCCGCGCAATTCCTCTTAGCGCGGAGTGTGTCCGTCAGACAACACCCGCGCAATTCCTCTTAGCGCGGAGTGTGTCAGTCAGACAACACCCGCGCAATTCCTCTTAGCGCGGAGTGTGTCATTAATTAGATGTCAAAAGAAAAAGGTGGTTACATTTTTTGCGGAATGGCGCGAATCACTTATGATATATAAGTTTTCTCGGCTAGGGCTTTTCCGGTATCGGTAAGGAACACCTTATCAATGATGGTCTTTAATTTCATTTTGTCTTGCGTAGCCACTTCATCTTTTAAATTCACCAGCCAGTCAGCATCATAAAGCACTTTAAAATTCTGGGAATTAACTATGCCGGGGGAATGATGATGGGCGATTATCTCACAAATCTCTTCGATATCCTCTTTTTTAAATCCCGACCTAAGCAGGATTTTCCTGGCAATCTCCGGCCCCTCTTTTTCCTGATAATGCCCGGCGTTTGAGCCGTATTTTTCTTCGGCTGCCTTTATGCCTACATCGTGCAGGATGCTTGCCGGGATAACAATATGCCAGTCTGCCTTTTCCTGCTGCAATAACTCCTCGGCAAAATGCATCACCTTTTTGGCATGGTTTATCCTCTTTAAGTCGCTGCCAAAATAATCCTCCAATTCTTTTAAGAGTTTTTCCTTAAGGGTGGCATTTTTATTCTGCATATATAAACCATATTTATGCGGCCCCACGCACTCCTTGGCATAACTGCACCAGTCTAAACAACTGGCCCCTTGGGGCCGTCTGACGGTATTTTTACATTTTGTACAGACCGCCTCAATCTCATCGCTCCAAATCTCTAATTCTTCGCCGCAGGAAGGACAGCGTATGCCTTCCGGCTGCGGCCTTTTAAATTTTTCTGAACCGGAACAGGAAAAAATCATCTTATAATAATGGCTCCAAGGAAAAGACCGGATGCTTAACCTTCTGTAAGAAGTTCAATAATTCCGTTATCTCTACACAAATGGTCTCGTCGGCAACCTTGTCCATTAAGTCCGGCATGCCTATTTCTTGGGCCCGTTCTTCAAATTGTTTCCTGACTGCTTCTTTTAATCCCTTGGGCATCCACACTACTCTCTTTAAACCGCCTTCTGCAGAAATAAATCTCCTGCTGGTAATATATCTTTTGGCAATGCCCATAAATCCCGGGGTCTGTTTTCCGCCGCCCACGGTGCCGGCCAGAGTGCTGAATCGCATCCCGATAGGCGTCATTCCGTCATATTCGCGATTAACAATAATAACGCCGTTGGCCTCCGGCATCACCGCTGCCACACACTCAAAACAGCCGCAGGCGCTCATCGGGCTGTCCATTAAAGAATAAAGACAAAGCCTTGCAATGCTCTTATTGGAATTGTTGAAGACAAATTCATTGACGCCTTGCCATACCCCTTTGGCCGCGTCAAGACAAGTCTCGCGCTCAATCGGTTTATTTCCTCCGGTAGGCGAAATCTCAAAAGAGGCCTTGGCATCCAACCACGAAATTGCCCCGCACAGCCCCATCCTCTCCGGAGAAATAACACAAATATGATTGGGCGCAAAAGAGGTGCACAGCGAACAACTGTAAAACTTATCTACGGTATCGTCTCTTAACTGACCTATCCGCTCATCCCTTTTTTTATAGGCCTCTTTAACCGCGGGGAGAATGCGTCTTATCTCTGCCTCGTCGGTCAAAAGGGTAATTGCCGCCTTATCCACTATTTCACCGTATTCATTATGCAATTTGGCATGTAAGATTTTGCCAAAATCCCTTATCTTGAGTCCTGCCTTTTGGGCGTCCTTGGATATCCTTATCCAATTCATATCCCGCTGGCCGATATGAAAAACCCCCATCGCGTAATTTAAGAAACGGTGGATTTGTCTCTCTAACACCGGCTCAAAATCGCTCTCCATCTTTCTCCCTGCTACCTGAGCTATAATCCCCAAGGGAAATGCCTTCTCTTCCTCCATCTGGTCTATATCCGGTCCCACCAGCGAAATCTCGCCGTCTTTTATTTCATCCATTGGCTTCTGGCAGATGTATTCAAAGGCAAGGGATTTTCCCCCGCCAAATTCCACATACATCTCTTGTCTGCGGATCCGTTCACCTTCAAAGGCGGCGGAATAATTCACTGGTATGTCTATCTTCTCTACTTTAATTTTAATCCCGCGCAGCTGCATAACCCGCGAGACCATATTAGAATAATTTTTCTCAGTAACCAGCAGCCCTTGGATAAGCTCCCCGCAGTCCTTACTATGGGATATAACTTGGTCAGTAACTACGGGAAGTCCCAGCTTCATAATCGCAGAAAGTGCGGAAACCTTAAGCGGGTCTAATTCCCCGAGGCAAATCACAAAGGCCTGAATCCTTTCTCTGGTATACCTTAGCAGTCCGTTGACATCGCCCTTCCGGACGCCACCGAAACTCACGGCAACTCTCGCGATAAGATTAGCGGCATAAATTAAGGCGGTAGTGTCCGCACCCAAAGGCACCACATAACTATCCAGCCCCAAGGAGACCTTTTCCTGCTCTAATTGGCTCTTAAAAGTAACTCCCCCTGATTCACCTGCCAATAGCGAAAGGATATTTTTTGATTGCAGTTCGCGGATAAGGGAAGCGGCGGTTTTTGCGTCCGGGGCGCTGCCCAGTATAACGGCTATTGCCGGCATCCTTCCGTCCACCAGCACCAATCCAAGGGAGCGATAAAGGGAATCGGAGATAAAGCCCTGCCAGCCGTCGCTGTAAGGATTACCGTTCAAATATTTTATCGCCTCAATTATCTCGGAGGCGATAAGCGTTGCCACTCCGGAATCAAAGGCCTTATTTAAATCATCACCCTCGCTGATGAATGACTTGGCGATGTCCACAACCTCCGGAAGCTGATTGAGATTTTTTATCTCCCGGTTTAACAGGGCATTAATCAAGGGAAAATAAAACGCAGTATCGGGAAACCCCACAACGGCATTGCTGCCCTTTCCGCTACCAGCTTGCGGTATAGCCAAGGAGGCCGCCTCTATGGCCAGGCGCGCACCGGCAATTGACCGGCGTCTAAATTCGCATTGAGTCTGTAGTCTTAATTCTTCAGCCATCTAAACCTAAATTGCGATCACCTTTTTCACCCCGGGGACCGCTCGCTTTATCGCTTTTTCTACTCCCAAACTCATCGTCTGCTGCGACATCGGGCATCCGCCGCAAGCACCCTGCAGTTGTACCTTAACTACGCCGTCCTCAATACTGACTAACTGTATATCTCCTCCGTCAGCCTGTAAAGATGGCCGGATACTCTCCAGCGCCTTTTCCACCTTATCTTTCATTTTGCCACCTCCAGTTTCTTTACCAAGTTAGCTACATTTTGACCCAATTTTTTGCAGCCCTTAAGCGCCCTTTCATCCGGCTCGTTTATTCCTACTGGACCATAATGGTCGCCCTTGGCCTCACCTTGCACAATCATCCCATGAATCAAAAACGCCTCTAATATGCTCAAGATGACGGTTTCATTGCCGCCGCCGATATTTGCCGAGGAGCTAAATGCGGCACCTACCTTCCCGGTAAGTTTTCCATGAAATTTAACACTTTCATCAATGAGTTTTTTGATTGGCCAGGCCATTGTCCCGTAATAGGTAGGAGAGCCGATGACAACCCCGTCGAAATTTAGCAATTCTTCTGCTTGAGTCTCTTCAGCCCTTTTCTTAACTGCCTCTACACCCTCCTGCCTTATTGCCTCTTCTACGGCCCCGGCCATCTTCGCGGTGTGCCCGCTGCGGGAATAATATACAATTAAAATTCTGGCCATCTAAAGCCACCTCCTTATAAATCTATGTCTTTGATAACCGATTTTAAAGTCTGTGCGGATTGCTTCAGAAAGGCAGCCTCTTGGTTATTAAGCTTAATGGGCAAGATCTCCCGCACCCCATTTTTGTTTACCACTGCCGGCAGGCTCATATACACATCGTTTATCCCGTAATAACCTTGGACGAGGCAGGAAACCGGCAAAATTGAATTTTCATCTTTTAAAATCGCCTCGCTAATCCTTACTAACGCCAAGCCTATACCGTAAGAGGTCTCGCCTTTTCTTTCGATTATTTTATAAGCAAAACTTCTGGCCTCTTCAAAAATGCGTCCGGTTTCTTCCTGCTGATTACAGTTATGACAGACAGGACAGTAATCTTTAAAAAGCACATTGCCAATCATTGCCGTGCTCCAAACCGGGAATTCGGTATCGCCATGCTCGCCTAAAATATAGGCATGGACATTGCGGGCATCAATATTGCAGTGTCTCGATAGGAGAAACCGAAAACGCGCGCTGTCCAATACCGTGCCTGAGCCTATAACCTGCTGCCAGGGTTTTCCGGAAATTTTATAGGCAACATAAGAAAGTATATCTACGGGATTACTGACCACTAACCATATCGCCTCTTTTGCATATCTCATAATTTGGGGGATGATGGTTTTAAAAATCTGCGCGTTGGCTTGAGTAAGCGCTAATCTGGTCTGATTAGGTTGCTGTTTTCTGCCGGCGGTAATCACCACAAGGTCCGAACCTTTCAAGTCTGAATAATCACCGGCCTTTATCTCAACGGGAGAAACATACGGCATCCCCGAGGCCAAATCCAATACCTCCCCCTCGGCGCGTTGCTTATCCAAATCCAAAATTACTATGGAACGCGCCAACCTGCTAAGCATAAGGGCATAGGCATACCGGATGCCCACATTACCTGCCCCGATAATCGAGACCTTTGGTTTTAACATAGACCTTTTCGATTGATACTATCCGCATTGGTTAAAGGCGACATCATTCTTAATTTCTCTACAATAGGAGGCAATTCTTTCAGGAACAATTCCACATCCTCTAAAGTATTATCTATCCCTAAACTAAATACCACTGAGCCTTGGGCCCAAAGCGGGTCAACTCCCAAGGCATCGAGGACATGCGATACCTTTAAGGCCTCAGAAGAACAGGTTGATCCGCTGGTGCCGGCTATGCCGACAAAATTAAGATGCAATAAGATGGACTCTCCTTCTATAAATTTAATACAAAAACTGGCATGGCCGGGCAGACGATGGTAGCGGTCTCCGGTAAGAAAACAATCGGGCAACTCTTGAATTACCCCGTCTATCAATCTTTCTCTTAAATTGTTCAGATAGCTCTGGCGTTCGGCTAATTTCTCTTTGGCGATTTTGGCAGCTGTGCCCATCCCGATAATGCCCGCCAGATTATGGGTGCCGGCGCGCAACCCCTTCTCCTGAATCCCCCCTTCGATCAGAGGTAAAATTCTCATCCCATTTCTAACATATAACGCGCCAGTTCCCAAGGGGCCGTAAAACACATTTCCTGCCAGGCTTAAGAGGTCAATACCCAGTTCATTAACATCTATGGGTAGCACGCCCGCGCAGGCCACAGCATCGGTATGCAATGTCACCCCTTTTTCTTTCGCAATTTTACCAATCTCTTTAATCGGCTCTAAGGCGCCGATTTCGTTGGAGGCTGAGGTTACGGTAATTAAAATAGTATCGGGTCTTATCCGCGAAGCAACCTCTTCAGGATTAACCCGGCCTTTATCATCAACCTTAAGCCAAGAAATCTCATAACCCTGCTTCTCCAGCCTTTTTAAAGGATGAATAATAGAGTGGTGCTCAATGGGACTGGCGATAATATGTCTGCGTTTGGTATTGGCATAGGCCATGCCTTTAACCGCAAGATTATTGGACTCGCTGCCGCAGCTGGTAAAAATAATCTCTTCGGCCTTGGCGCCAATAAGCGCGGCGATATTTTCTCTGGCTTCCTCAACCGCCTTCCTGGGCCTTTCGCCAAAGATATGCCGGCTCAAAGGATTCCCTATATCTGGCGACAAATAAGGCAGCATCGCCTCTTTGACCTCGGGCAAAACCGGGGCGCAGGCCAGATGGTCAAAATTAATGTATTTCATTCCGATAATAATCCTCTAATGCGGCTTTAAGGGCATCCTCAGCCAGAACCGAACAATGGAGTTTTATTTTGGGCAATCCCCCTAAGGCCTCTGCCACTGCCTGATTGGTTATCTCCTTCAGCTGCGACAAGGGCTTGCCTTTAATCATTTCGGTAATCATACTGCTGGTGGCAATTGCCGCGCAGCAGCCAAAGGTTTTGAACTTGGCATCTTTAATTTTATCATCCTCTACTTTGATGAATAACTGCATCAGGTCTCCGCACTTGGCATTCCCGACTTCCCCTACCCCATCCGCATCTTTTATCTCGCCAAGATTGCGGGGATTCTTAAAGTGTTCAATTACGTTGTCGC
Source organism: Candidatus Omnitrophota bacterium (assembly GCA_049324655.1). Lineage (GTDB taxonomy): Bacteria > Omnitrophota > Gorgyraeia > JAUYCX01 > JBMONJ01 > JBMONJ01. Next base: position 21,799 of record JBMONJ010000221.1, read on the forward strand.
TATATTGGCTAAACTGATGTCCTTCGCTCATGGTTTTTCACTGCCTGCCGGCAGGCAGGCGTCTTTTTCTGGATATAGGCAACAAAAATATCGTCTTTATTCTTGGCAATGGATAAAAGCCGGTTGCCGGTCTCCTTGCACCACGCCGGGAGGTCGTCTAATACGCCCGGGTCATCGGCTAAAAGCTCCAGTATCCCGTTTAACTCTATTTTTTCTAACTCCAATTTTAACTTTACCACCGGAAGCGGGCAAAATAAACCTACCGCATCAATACTGGATGCTACCTTTTTCATAAGCAACTAAATAAATATAAGCTGGAAATCCTGAGTCTCGGACAAAAAAGTAGTTATCCCCATACTCTTATCTATTGCCGGGAGAAGTTCATCTCTGGCAATATTCAATAACCCCATAGAGCTGGTGCAGCTATAGAACTTTACTCCCATTGCCTTTGCCTGTCTGACCAGCTCGTTTAGGTCTAACATATGGCCTTGCTTTATATTTTTCTCTATAATCTCACCGAAGGTTTCTGCTTTTTTATCCAATCTAAAATACGGCGAGACGCGCTTTCTAAAATACTCTAAAGACCAGTAACTAAAAAACAGCTTCGCCTCCCGGCCCAAAGCCGAGGCGGCCAAGGCCAGCGAGAGCCCATGGTAGATACGGTCATAAGAGCCGCTATGAAATATTATTGCCAAGCCGGTTTTATGCGGGTCCATTTTAATGACAGCAACTTTTACTGGAGTTACTTTTTCTTATCTTTGCCGCCCAATCCAACAAAGATACGCCGGCATTTCTTGCTGCCTGAAATTTCTCTCCCAAGTTATCGAGCTCTTTTTTGTCCAGTCTTTCCGAGAGGATCGCCAGACCATCGCAATTTGAGACATGAACTAACAGAGCCCTGGCAGCCTCGGCTGCTTCTCTTGCGTCTTCGTCAGCTAATTTATCTTTACTCAAAAGTTGTACGCACGCTTGGGCGGTGCCAATAACATTGTCATGTTCTTTAAGTAACTGATCCACATACTCGCCTAAAAATATCCTCAGCGTAGGATACAGGGTTTCCTCTTCATATCTGAAATGCGGGCCCACGAGGACATTTATCCTGCCCAGTATATCCCTGGCCTTGACAATGTCCTTTGAATCCAAGGCCGCAATTATCTCTAACAGCCCGTCTCTCACCTTGCGGTGATCCTCTCTAAATTCCGCTATGGGGTCTAATTTGGCCATAGTAACACCTCCTGTTCAAGTATCTTTAACCTAATTTATCACCTACCCTCCCCACTAAATCTTTTCCAGGGGTAAGGGTCTTTTTTCCCGGCTGCCATTTTGCCGGACACACATTATTAGGATTTTCTCTTACGAATTTGAAGGCCCTGAGTTTTCTTAATAGCTCGTCGGAGTTCCTGCCTACCGGAAAATAATTTATCTCCGAGGCAAGTAATTTACTATCCGGGTCAATAATAAATGTACCTCTTAAGCTGAGTCCGCTGGACTCATCATAGACGCCCAGCGTCTTAGAAACAATGTGGGTAGGGTCAGCGGCCATAGGATACTTAATATCCGAAAGCAGCTTTTCAGAATTCTGCCAGGCATAATGCACAAAATGGGTATCGGTGCTTATAGAAATTAATTCCGCCCCTTCCTTCTTGATTTCTGCATATTGCTCACCGATATCCGCCAGTTCTGTAGGGCAGACAAAGGTATAATCCGCAGGATAAAAGAAAAGAATCAACCAGTTTCCTTTTTTGAATATCTCAGAGAATTTTGTCTTTCCGAAATCTCTTTTATCCGGGAAATAAACATCCATTTCAAAATCTGGTATTCTCTGGCCTATGCTTAAAACCTTTATTTCATCCATCTCTATCCTCGCTTTCTTATCCGGACAATCCAATCCTTCGGCCCCTTCTGTTCATACTCCCAGGCATATTTATCTTTGTACTCAGCTTCAAACTGATAATGTAGGGGTTTAGGGTCATGGTCATTAATAATTTTTAGGATCTCACCTATTTTTAAACTATCCCAGACCTGAAATATCTTTTCGTGCCGCTGGAATGGTGGCAGCGGCCTTAAATCTAATGTCTCAACTTTATCAGACACATCTTCCTCCTCCTCTCCTATCATTTTAACTTTTTTATCCAACGCGCATCCTTTAGTCAAGGGTTTACATACCTTTTTTAAGCTCTTGCAATTACCTTCTATTTCGTAAGGACAAGACCAACTCATTGTTTCTTTAAGAAGCAAAAAGACGAAGATTAACTTTTCTTATTCACCCCGTTAGAAATCTCCAATCTCAAACACTATAAAATTTCTAACGGGGCTCAAAATGAATCTCGTTTTTAGTGGGTGGTTTGGGATTTTTAAGTATCTTATCTCCAAAGACACTGCGCAATGTAGTAATAAAAGAATCCCATTGGCCAGGAATTTGCAAAATAACCCCCAATCTTGTCCGACCATATTCCTTTCCATTTTCTTTGTACCATTTGGTTATCGTCTCTATGAACTTTGGCACATCTTCATCGGAAATAAATTCTGCTATTTTATGCCCTGCAATCGGATGTCTGCCGTGTCTGCCGCCAACGCGCGCCGTCCAGCCTTTTACCTTTTCCGTCCAACTGTCCGTAGGACAGGCGCGGATACAATCTCCGCAATATAAACATTTTTCCGGATAATATATTGGTTTACCGGTTTGGGCGTCGCTTTCAATCGCCCCTTCTCTACAGGCCTTTGAGCATATCCGGCAACCGGTGCAGGTTTCTTCATTCCACTTAGGCTTTACTGCGCCCTGAAAACCTAAATCGTTCTCATTAGTCCGCGCACAGTCTATAGGGCAACCGGAGAATGATATCTTAAACTTATGCGGCATTTCTCGGGCGAAAAACTGTTCATCTACGAGCCTCGCCATTTTCTGGGTGTCCATTAAGCCATTGGGATTGTATTCGCATCCTGCACAGGCAGTAGGCACTCTCACCCGGGCACCGCAGGAGGCCACCTTCTGCTCTCCTTGCGCCAACTCTTCAAAAATTGCTTTAAAGTTACGATAATCTACATACGGCAGCTCTAAGGACTGTCTAAAAGACAGATGAATATAATCCCCGGCATATTTCTTGGCCACCTCTATAATCTTCTCTAATCTCGAAAGAGAAACCCGGCCGCCGGGACAACGCAGCCGCACCGTAAACATATTCCTCTGTCGCTGTTTAATCAGGCCACCGGACTTTAAGGTATTAAAATCTATCTCGCCGCTCTTGCCTTCAATAAGCGTGTCTACCCTTACCTTATTAGCCTTGTCCTCAATAAAACTATCAACCATTTCAATCACTCCCTTTGCGTATCAGCAGCCTGAAGCAGTTATCAGGAAGCCTCGCAACCTTTATAATTTTATGACCTTCTTCTTTTATTGCGCGGGGTACATTCTGCATAGGCTCGCCGTCGGCTAGGATTATCTCCAAGATTTGACCATTCTGCATCGCCTCCAGCTTTAACTTGGTCTTTACAAAGTTAAGCGGGCAGGCTACGCCTTTTAAATCCAATTTGGCGGTGATTGCTTCTTCCATTTATTCAGGACAGCCTGACCTCAAACAGGCCTTTTACCTCTTCAAATAAAACTATCCTTATCCTATCCTGCCACAGCTTTTTAAAATCCTCCTCTTGTTTCTTGGTGGCAGTACCCACAATGCATTTTCTAAAAAGAACCGCCATATTCTCATCTGCCGGGATTTTCTCAGGATGATAAATAACCTTTACGCACTTTTGGTTATCGGTGCGGGTAAACACAAAGGTGTTCGGCTCGGCGTGGCTTTCATCGAAAACGAGTTGGCGCTTACGCACAAATCTGTTACCCAGACCGGCAAAACCGGTTTCCGGGGCAGCGCCGGTAATCAGGCTAATCACCTGCGATATCGGGCCATTAGCACCGTCCTCAACGCCCCCTAAAACCCTGACGACTATTTCTCCTCTCACCGGTATTGCATCGCCATATAGTGCTGCCAAGGCCTTCTGGGTTATCTTATACGCCCCCGATACCGCCGGACAAGAGTGGCCGGCAAGCTTAACCGCATCGGCATAGGTGAAAATGAACTCTTCGCCTTCGTTAATCGCGCCTAAAAATTCGGCCAGCGGCTCTCTTAATTTTATCGGCTCAACCTCGGCGTAAAATGACTGTTTCCATTTTGTCCCAATTTCACACATCTTACTCCCCTCATGCTTCAACCCATTCTTCTGAAAGGATATCCCCCTGAAGGCTCACTACAACAGACTTAACCGGAATCTTCCTCTTCGCTGACCGCAAGGCTTGTTGCGCCATAGCCACCAACCCCCCGCAGCAGGGAACCTGCATAATCATTACCGTGAGGGTGTTGATCTTGGCGTCATCTATCCAAGATTTAATCTTCTCAACATACTCATCCTGTCCTTCGTCTAATTTCGGGCAGGCAATGGCAATGGATTTTCCTTTAAGATAATCCTTATGGAAATCCCCGACGGTAAAGGCCACGCAATCTGCCGACAAAAGCACATCGGCCTTTTGATAATAAGGCGCTTGCGGCGATATCAGATGTAACTGAATCGGCCATTGTCTTAATTGCGACTGCCGCTTGCCTGACTCGTCACCCTTAGTTTCTTTTTCCCGAAAATCCTGCATCCTTGAACCCGGGCATCCGTTCATCATTTTATTCCTCCTTTTTTATGCATAAGTTTTGTATTCTTTGCTCTGCCTCGGCGATGAACTTTTGACACTTTTCAACCACCCCATTATCAATCTTTTCTTCGGCCTCATCAAATCTGGCGAATAGCTCTCCTACTTGAGCCGTAGAAAGCCCCCGCTCAATCCAGGGATATAAAATTTCATCTTCCTTTTTTATGTGTTCGGTCAAGAGGTCTTTATAGGCGCTGAGATGTTCAGCAACTGCCTGCTTGTCCTTATCCGCGATTGCCGCAAATACGGCCTTTACATGGCCGCGCGCGGTTTCATGGTCAGCAAGTATAGTTTTAATAATATCCAAATTTTTATCGGTGTATTCAAATAATATATCTTCTTCTTTCGCATGATGAAATTTATCGGCGTAAGACCTGATGAAATCAAGGCCGTCCAAAATTAGCTGTCTGCCGGCTGCTGATTCAATATCTATTTTTTCAACTACCGTAGGTATCAGTCCGAGCCATTTTTTGATTAAGGTATGCTCGTCCACTAATCTCTTTATGGGCGGAGAATACTTTATTTGACTATCCGGTGCTTTTTTAGGCCCCTTGCATACCGGCCTTTTAATATCCCTCTGTGGGTAGATAGTCTTTTCTATCCGGTACATTAAATCCAGTTCCCGCTCTTCAGGCAAATTATGTATGGCCACG
>JBMONJ010000222.1:0-3195 GCA_049324655.1 Candidatus Omnitrophota bacterium
GAGACTTATCTGGATACCGGTTATTATCCATATTATTACCATTACAAGTATAAATATTATAAGGCCGAAGAAAAGGAAGAAGACAAGCCGTCCGCGGTCAAGGATTCCACTTGATATGTCATCTTCCTTCTTTGACCGGCGCGGCCAGTTAAATCCTGCCCCAATAATACTCCTCCTTTTTCTCTTTTTGTTTTCCGTGGTGATCGCCGTAAATATCCAGCGTTTTCCTCCTTTAATGGTTTTAGGCGCGGTTGCCGGCTTGGCAGTCGGTGTCTTAACCTTAGTCAATACCAACCTCGGGTTGATTGTGTTGATATTTTCTATGCTGTGGTCTCCGGAAATTCCTATTGCCGCCACTCCGGAGCGGGCGGTAGTGTTGCGGGTGGATGACTTTCTGATTATCGCGGTGTTTTTCACTTGGCTGGCCAAAATGGCCATCACCCGACAAACGGGTTTTTTACGCCATACGCCCTTGAACCTGCCCATATTTCTCTATCTGGGGGCAAATATTTTCTCAACGGGCTTAGGGATTATGTCCGGCGATGTCGATGCCAAGGTGAGCTTTTTTTATATCTTGAAATTCTGCGAGTTTTTTATGATCTATTTTATTTTTGCCAATAATATTCAAAACGAGAAACAGCTGAAGACCTTTATCTTTTTCTTTTTGTTGACTTCGTTCACTATCGGTTTATTTACCTATGCGCAGTTGGGAAGGGTGGATCGTCCCACCGCGCCCTTTGAGGGCGAGCACCCCGAGCCCAACACCCTTGGAGGATATCTGCTGCTTTGTCTGGCAATTATCGCCGGCTTGTTTTTGCAATATAAGTTTTCAGTTACCAAGGTGGTCCTGGCGTTTTTAAGTATTTTCAATCTTTATCCCTTGGCCATGACGCTTTCCCGGAGTTCTTACGGAGGATTAAGCGTTGCCTATATGGCGCTCTTGTTTATAACCAAACGGGGGAAACTGCTTTTGGCTATGCTGCTTACGCTGTTTATTTTGTTTTTTCCAGTTATTGTTCCCAAGCCGGCCTTAAAACGCATACTTAATACCTTTTCCGGCCAGCAAAAATTCGAGACCGCGGGAATTAAGGTGAAGTTAGAGGATTCGGCGGCGGTGCGGGTATATAACTACCAATTTGCGCTGTTGCATATAAAAAACCGGCCATTTTTCGGCTATGGAGTTACGGGCTTGGGACTTATCGATGCCCAGTATGCCCGTAGTCTCGTCGAGCTGGGCATAGTCGGTTTTCTGTCATTGTTATATCTTATATGGAGCGTGCTTAAGAATACTTTTCAGGTTTTCCGCGAGGTGGTTGATGATTTTGGCAAGGGTTTAAGTCTGGGATTTTTATGCGGCTTTATCGGTTTGTTGGTAGTGGGCATTGGAGCCAATGTCTTTGTCATCGTGAGGATTTCCGAGCCCCTGTGGTTTTTGGCTGCCTGCGTAATGAGTCTGCCGGAGGCCTCTTCTTAAAATGAGCGTTGCTGAGAAAATAATCCGCAATACCGCCTTTAATATCTTCGGTCGTTTCGCTTCGCTGCTGGTTACGCTCTTTCTTACTCCTTTTATCATCCGCTATTTGGGATTAGAGGTTTTTAGTCTGTGGGTAGTTATCGGTACCCTGACCGGGTATTTCGGCCTGTTTGATTTGGGTATTGCCAATGCCTTTATTAAATATATCTGCGAGCATTTTACCCGCCGGCAAATGGATACGGTAAGCGAGATAGTAAGCACCGGAACTTTCTTTTACGCCCTGTTCGCGCTGGTAACGGTGGCAGTAAGTTTTGCCGCCATTGATTTTATTCTTACCATTTTTAAGATCCCGCTGTATCTGCGTCTTGAGGCCCGCTGGGTTTTTTTGGTAAGCATCTGCCTTTTTGCTTTGGGAAATATTGTCAGCGTGTTTGAGGCAGTGCCTGCCGCCCTACAGCGCTTTGACATCTTAAGTAAAATCACCATTGTCCTTTCGGTCGTTACTGCGGCAGGCACCATATATTTTCTTAAAGCCGGCTTTGGTCTGCGCGGTCTGGTCTTCAATAATGCCGTGGTACTCGGCGTAAGAACTGGGCTCAATTTGGCGGTTGCCTACAGGCTGTTGCCCGGACTTAAGCTGAGTCCGTTTTTATTTAGCCGGCAGATGTTTCTTAAATTATTTAAATTCGGCTACAAGTTGCAGGTGGCCAGATGGTCTTCGATGTTGTCTATACATTTTGACAAACTGCTTATCTGTTATTTTCTGTCAATGGGACTGGTTACTTATTATCAACTGGGAAGCAATATTGTGCTGACTGCCGTTTCTTTATCCCTGCTTTTAATCCCCGCACTCTTGCCGGCCTTTGCGGAAATTCAGGCCAAAGGTGAGAGGGAAAAATTAGCTGAAGGATACTTGAGGGGAACGCGCTATATTTCGTTAGTGGCTATTCCCTTATTCATCTTTATCATCATAACCGCAGACCGTATCGTTGCCTTTTGGATGGGTAAAGGCTTCGAGCTGTCGGTAGTGATCATCCGGGTCCTCGCCCCGGGATGGCTCTTGGCCGTCTTGTGCGGCGTGGGAGGAGCGGTATTGCAGGCTGAAGGCAAGCCGGAGATTGAAATGCGCACTAGCCTACTGGTTGCCGTACTTAATGTGCCAATAAGTATTTTGTTGATTTACCGTTTTGGTTTTATGGGCGTCGCGTTAGGAACTACCCTGTCGTTCTTTTTTGCGGCCGTGTATTTTTATATCCGTCTGCACCGAGAACTTCAGATTCCTGCCGATCATTTTTTTAAAACGGCACTGGCCAAGATATTAGCGGTCTGTTTGGTTGTCGGCATCCCGGTCTGGTTGACCAGCGTGCTGGTTATCAATATCTTCCATCCCGAAGGTAGGGTTTGGAATTTAAGCATATTGCTTTTTCAGGCGGGGATGTTCTTCGGTCTCTATTTAAAATTATTGCCGCAGGCGGGACTTTTCGATGACGCAGTAATAACACTACTTTGGGAAAAGTTACCCTTTCTCAAGATATGTGACTGCAGGGCGCGCTAAATGAAGATTTGCTTGATTAACCCCCCGCAGATTTTACACCGGCGTTTTGGTTTGCCGGGGATTTTCCAGCCGCTGGGATTGCTATATGTCGCTGCGGTCTTGGAGCAGGAATATTCAGTAGAGGTTATTGATGGCGCGTTAGATAATGCCGGTGAAGTAAGAAAAT
>JBMONJ010000223.1:0-26693 GCA_049324655.1 Candidatus Omnitrophota bacterium
TCAAGGCGGTTAAGATAAAACAAGAAGATAAAGCATTAACTCTGAATGTGCAGGGTATATTTGTGGAGATCGGCTCGGTGCCGGGAGTGGACTTCATTGATTTTGTGGCAAAGAATAAATACGGAGAAATTATGGTGGACGCGGAGAACAAGACCAATGCGGCCGGCGCCTTCGCCGCCGGCGATGTCACCGATGTCTTGGAGAAGCAGATTATCATCGCCGGCGGCGAAGGCGCCAAGGCGGCCTTGAGCGTGTTTCGGTATCTGTCGAGGAAGAGATAAGTCGATAAATCAAAAATAAAACTGCAAAAATCAAAATCACAAACCAAAATTCTAAAATTTTTCATTTTGGTATGTCATTTTGATGTTTGATTTTTGATATTTGGATTTTATGAATAGTGGGCTAATAAAAAACATCGTGGTCCTCATCACCGCCTCAAGTTATGAAGAGGCGGAAAAAATTGCCAGCCGTCTGGTCAGCCAAAAGCTGGCCGCCTGCGTCAATATTGTAGACAATGTCGAATCGCTTTTCTGGTGGAAGGGTAAAGTTGACCGCGCTGAAGAGGTTCTGTTGATAATTAAGAGCAAGCAGGCAGTGTTTAAAAGAATAGTCTCCGAGGTAAAAAAGCTGCACCGTTACGAGGTGCCGGAGATTATCGCCTTGCCGATTATCGTCGGAGATGAAAAATATATGAGGTGGCTGAATGAATCTGTCCGGTAATTTTTTGGATTATCCCGCGGTGTTTGCCGCGGGAGTATTGGTGAGTTTCTCGCCGTGCGTTTTTCCTTTGATTCCGGTGACCTTGGGTTATATCGGGGCCCGGCGCACGACGCGCGCTCAGAGCTTGGGTTTAAGTTTGCTGTATGTGTTGGGCCTGGCGGTAACTTATTCAATACTGGGTCTTATCGCCGCGCTTACCGGAAAGCTCTTCGGCCGGATAAGCGTTGACCCCTTAACTCAGCTTATCGTCGGGAATATTTTTATTCTGCTGGGACTTTCCTTTTTAGGCGTATTCGATATCCCGGTCTTTGGCTGGCGGATACAGAATAAGATAACTATCCGCGGCGAAGGCTCGGTGTTTTTATTTGGTATGGTTTCCGGTTTGGTCGTAGGCCCTTGCACTGCGCCGGCCTTGGGCGCAGTATTGGTTTACGCGGCAAGCCGACAAAATCTTTGGCACGCGGCGAGTTTGCTGTTTACCTTTGCCTATGGCGTGGGCGCAGTATTGATAATCACTGCAGTCTTAGGCGGGGCACTGCTGAATTTGTTCAAATCAGGTGTCTGGCTGGAGAGGGTTAAAAAGGCGGGCGGTCTGCTGTTGATTGCCGCCGGAGAATACTGTATTTTTAATGCCGGGGGGTTATGGTGAGGAAAACGATTCTTTTACTGGCAGCGGGAATGGTATCAATCGGGATTCTATCCATTGGTGTTTTGGCAATGCGGCCTTTAAATTTTAGCGAGGATATGACCGGGAAGAAGGCGCCGGCCTTTACCTTAAAGGATACGCAGGGGAAAGTTACGGATACTGCAGAGTATTTGGGCAAACAGCCGGTGGTTATTTTTTTCTGGACTACTTGGTGCCCGCATTGCCGCCGGCAGATAAGCCATCTGGAAAAGGAGAGCGCAAAGATTAGCCAGGCCGGCGCCGCGCTTATCTTGGTGGATATCGAAGAGGACGCGATAGATGTGGTCAGGTTTTTAAAAGGCATTAACAGCCCGCTTGATTCGCTTTTAGATGAGGATTCCGAGGTAGCCGGGAAATACGCCGTGGTTGGCGTGCCTACCTTTGTGGTAATCGGCGCTGACGGCGTGATAAAGTTTCATGGCAATTCCCTGCCGAACGAGTATCAAAAGTTTCTTGCCGAAAAATAATCTGCTTATGGAAAACAACCTTTCTCTGTTGGTCGATTTTTATGAATTGACTATGGCGGCGAGCTATTTTGAAAACCACCCGCAGGCGCGGGCGGTTTTTGATTTGTTTGTCCGCAAGATGCCTAAAGAGCGCAGCTATTTTGTGGCTGCGGGTTTAGAGGATATCGTCAACTTTGTCCTTAACCTGCGTTTTGACAGTGGGTCAATAGATTATTTGCGCTCGCGCCGGATTTTCCCGCCGCGGTTTCTTGAATTTTTAAAAGACTTAAAATTTACCGGCAATCTCTGGGCGCTACCCGAGGGCACGGTATTTTTTACGGCAGAGCCGGTCATCCGCGTCGAGGCCTCGATAATCGAGGCCCAGCTTTTAGAAAGTTTTCTCCTTAATACGATAAATTTACAGACCACCATTGCCACCAAGGCCTCGCGGGTGGTTTTGGCGGCGCGGGAGGCGGGCGTATATGATTTTTCTCTGCGCCGTACGCAAGGGGCGGATGCGGCAGTTAAGGCCGCACGCAGCAGTTATATTGCCGGGGTAAAAGGGACTTCCAATGTGCTGGCTGCCAAACAATATGGTATCCCGGCAGTGGGGACTATGGCGCATTCCTTCGTGATGTCCTTTGAAGATGAGCTGACTGCCTTTCGCGCTTTTACTACGACTTTTCCCGACACCTCGGTTTTGCTGGTGGATACTTATGACACTTTAAATGGAGTAAAAATTGCGGTGGCGGCGGCCAAGGAGTTGGAGAAAAAGGGCCGCCGCCTGCTTTCCATCCGCTTAGACAGCGGCGATATCGTCAGGCTCTCACGGCAGGCCCGCAGGATTTTAGACCAGGCGGGCCTGCAATATGTTAAAATCTTTGCCAGCGGCAATTTAGATGAATATAAAATCTCGCGTCTGTTAAAGGCGGGGGCTGCGGTGGACAACTTTGGCGTGGGCACCAATATGGGTGTCTCCAGCGACGCCCCTTATTTAGATGTCATTTACAAGATAAGCGAAGTGACTGACCATTCGGGCAGGTTTCTTCCGACGATGAAACTGAGCCGCGACAAGGTGACTTTTCCCGGCCGCAAACAAGTTTATCGTTTCTTTGACAGTCGCGGTCGGTATTCTAAAGATGTCTTGGGGCTGGAAGAAGAGAAGATAAAGGGCGAGCCTTTATTAATTAAGGTAATGGAGAATGGCAGGCTGGCTTACGATTTGCCTTCGCTTACGGATATCCAGAAGCGCTGCCGGGAAAATCTTTCCCGCCTGCCGGAGAAGGTCAAGCGGATTACCGCTGCCAGCCGTTTCCCGGTGATTTTAAGTCCGGGCTTGTCCGCGCTTACCCGCCGTCTGTCGCACAAGCTAAAAAAATTAACTTGATTTAGTTTTTGGATTTTAATATAATATCTCCGTTTCATTTTTGGAGAAACCCCCGTGAAAGAAATCCGCATCCACGCCCGCGCCGGACAAGGCGCGATAACCACCGCCGCTTTAATCGGTCAGGCCTTATTCTTAAAAGGCAAATATCCTTACGCCTTTCCCAGTTTCGGCGCGGCCCGAATGGGCGCGCCGATGAATGCCTTTGTGCGCGTGGATGACTCTCCAGTCAGATTAAGAAGCCAGGTCTATAATCCCGATTATATTTTAATAGTTGACGCCACATTGCTGCGCGGGTTTGATTGTTTTGCCGGCTTTAAGGACGACGGTATTGCCATCATTAACGAGCGCGAAGATGTGGCTGCGCCGTCTCCTAAGCCCGGGCAGCGGGTATATTCGCTGCCTGCGAATAAAATCGCCCTGGAAACCATTGGCCGGCCGTTAGGCAATACGGTTTTAATCGGCGCCTTTGCCGCCGCCACTGGAGAATTTGACTTAGAGGATTTAAATGCGGCGATAAACAAGCGTTTCTCCGGAAAGATTGCGCAGACCAATATCGAGGCAGCGAAGCGGGGTTTTGAGTACATTAAGAAAGTAACCGTGCACTAATTGATTCTTTAACATGATAAAAGGACCCAAAATAAGTCTGCCGGGAAAGAGCCGGGATAATAAGACCGGCTCGTGGAGGATGGGCAAACGCCCCAAGTTCCTGCAGAAGAATTGCATTGACTGCAGGATGTGTCTGATTATTTGTCCGGAGGGCTGTGTTTCCGGCGAGGGCAAGAATACCTATAATTCCGACTCGGAGTTTTGCAAGGGCTGCGGCTTGTGCGCCATGGTCTGTCCCAAGAAGGATATTGAGATGGTTCCGGAAGAGTAAGCGATGAAAAAATTTATCGAGGGTTCAAGGGCGGTTGCCGAAGCCGTGGCATTATGCAGGCCCGGGGTAATCTCGGCTTATCCCATTACTCCCCAGACCCACATTGTCGAGGAATTGGCGGCGATGGTGGCCGAAGGAGAATTAAATTCCCAGTTCGTCAATGTGGAAAGCGAACACTCGGCGGCTTCGGTGGTTTTGGGCGGAGTGGCCACCGGCGTTAGGAGTTACACCGCTACCAGCTCGCAAGGTTTATTGTTAATGGCCGAGGTGATCTTTAATATCGCCGGCCTGCGTATGCCCTTAGTCTTGACCTGCGCCAACCGCGCCATATCCGCGCCCATAAATATCTGGAATGACCAGCAGGATGTGATGACGGTGCGCGACAGCGGATGGATTTTGCAGTTTGCCGAGGATGCGCAGGAGGCCGTGGATTTGCATTTGATGGCTTACCGCTTGTCGGAGAATCACGATATTATGCTGCCGGTAATGATTAATATTGACGGCTATATCCTGACTCACGGCTGGGAAGTAGTGGATATTCCTGAGCCTGCTTTAGCAGATAAATTCCTTCCAGGTTACGATCCCCTTTACAAATTAGATACGAAAAAACCACTGACCATTGGTTTCTTAGCCGAGCCGGCTTATTATATGGAGGCCCGCGTCTCGGTGCAGAAGAGTCAGGAATTGGCTTTGCAAATGATTCCCGAAGTTGGCGCGGAGTTTAAAAAGGTTTTTGGCCGCGAGCGCGGGAATTTGGTCGAGGGGTATAAACTTGACGATGCCCAGGAAGTCATTGTGGCCATGGGCTCGGTAATTGGCACGATTAAAGAGGCCGTGGACGAATTAAGGAAAGCAGGCCGCAAGACAGGGGTCTTAAAGGTAATTACTTATCGTCCATTTCCGGTAAAGGAAATTCTGAACGCGCTGAAAGATGCGACGGCCGTGGCCGTGGTGGACAAGTCAATTTCCTTAGGCGGGTTTGGGCCGTTGTATACGGATTTGGCTGCGGCGTTTCAGGGACAGACCAAACAGCCTAAGTTGAGCGGATTTGTGGCGGGGCTTGGGGGCCGGGACATTAAGATTAGCACGATTAAGGAAGTGGCCAAGAGATTATCCGGCCCCCAAGCCCCGTGTGAGTTTATTGAGGTAAAAGAAGAGTTGCTGAAAATATAAACCTATGCCTAAAACTCTATTCACCCCCGGACATACGGCTTGCGCCGGCTGCGGTCAGGCCATTGCCGCGCGTTTGGTAATTGATGCTGCCGGCGCCGAGACTATCGTCTGTAACAACACCGGCTGCCTTGAGGTCTTTAGCACCAAATATCCGGAAAGCGCGTGGGAGGTGCCGTTCATTCATTCCTTATTTGAGAATGCCGCGGCCGTGGCCTCGGGTGTGGAGTCGGCGCTGAAATATTTAGGCATAAAGGATAAGGTAAATGTAATTTCTCAAGCCGGCGACGGCGGCACTGCGGATATTGGTTTGCAGGCTTTATCCGGAATGTGGGAGCGCGGCCACGATGTCTTAAGCGTCTGCTACGATAATGAAGCGTATATGAACACGGGCATTCAAAGAAGCGGCTTGACGCCTTTCGGCACCAACACCACCACTTCTCCGCCGGGAACCGCTTCATTCGGCAATATCCGTTTTAAAAAACCCGTGCCGGAGATTGCCCTGGCCCACGCGATTCCCTATGTTGCCACGGCATCCGTGGCCTATCCGCAGGACATCCAGAAAAAAGTCAAGAAGGCAATTTCCCTAAAGGGGCCAAAGTATCTGCAAATTCATGTGCCCTGTCCTTTGGGCTGGCGACACGAGTCCAATGAAACGGTGAATGTGGCCAAGCTCGCTATTGACAGCGGGCTGTATCCTATCTTTGAATATGAGAATGGCAAATTAGTTTCCGTAAGAAAGATTAAACCGCTTCCCGTCGAGGAATATCTTAAAGTGCAGGGCCGCTTCAAACACCTCTTGAATTCCCCCGCGCAGTTGAAAATGGTTCAGGAAATTGCCAATCGCAATATCGAGAAATACGGTTTAAAAGCTTAAGGTATTTTGGGGAGGGTTTCTATGGACAAGTATCGCTGTTTAGTCTGCGGATATATCTATGACCCGGCGATTGGCGATCCGGATCACGGTGTTTCTGCCGGCACTCCGTTTGAGAAACTCCCTGACGACTGGGTCTGCCCGGAGTGCGGCGTGACTAAGGATAATTTTGAGAAAGTGTAATGTAGCAGTTAAGGCAGGTGAGACAATGAATAAGGTTGAAGTCAAGAAGGGGGTTTACTGGGTTGGCGCGGTGGATTGGGATATCCGCAATTTTCACGGCCATACCTATGAGACCCGCCGGGGCACCACCTATAATTCCTATCTTATCGTTGACGAGAAAGTGGCCTTGGTTGACGGAGTTTACGGCCCGTTCTACGCCGAGTGGCTGGAAAGGATAAAGGAAATCATTGATCCGAAAAAGATTGATTATATGGTGGTTAACCACATCGAGCCCGACCACCTCGGCTCCGTGCCGATAATGATGGAGCTTAACCCCCAAGCCAAAGTCATCTGCTCGGTCAAGGCCAAGGAAGGCATCCATAAACATTTTTATCCGGACTGGGAACCTCAGGCAGTGAAGACGAATGATACGATAAATTTGGGTAAGAAGACCCTGCGGTTTATCGAAGCGGCGATGATTCACTGGCCGGACAGTATGTTCACCTATATCCCCGAACTCTCGCTTCTGCTTCCCAATGACGCCTTTGGTCAGCACCTCGCCACCGGCGAGCGTTTTGACGACGAGGTGGAGAACTATGTCATTATGGATGAGGCCGCGCGTTATTACGCCAATATCCTCTGGCCCTTAGGCCCGATAATTTTAAGAAAGATTGAGGAGATTGCCGCATTCAAAATAAAAATTGACACTATTGCCCCTTCGCACGGCATAATCTGGAGAAAGAATCCCGCACAGATAATTGAGGCCTATGTCAAGTGGGCGAAAAATACTACCACGGATAAAGTGGTGATTGCCTTTGAGACTATGTGGGGCGCGACGGAAAGAATGGCCCGGGTCATTGCGGAAAAGGTAATGGAGGCCGGACTAAAGGTCGAGGTTTTTAATATACCCCTCACCGACCGCAGCGACATTATGACCGCAATGTTGGATGCCAAGGCGATATTGGTAGGGTCTTCGACCCACGACAACGGGATGCTGCCTTCGACCGCTGGTTTTTTAGATTTTCTCAAAGGTCTTAAACCCAAAGGCCGGCTGGCCGCGGCCTTTGGCTCTTATGGCTGGGGCCGCGGCGCAGTGGCCGGGATAACCGCAATGTTAAAAGAGGCCGGCTGCGAGGTCTTGGAGCCCGGCTTAGAAGTAAAATATGTCCCCAGTCCCGACGACATCAGGTCTTGCGAAGAGTTTACCGAGGGGATAGCCAATAGAATCAGGAAAGGAGTGTAAAATGGGAAAGAAATTCCGGGAGATAGTGGAAGTAGATAAGAAAGAGCTCATCGCCGATTTAAACCGCGCCTATTGCGACGAGTGGCTGGCCTTTTACGCCTACTGGTATATGGCGCAGACGGTTTCCGGCGGCGGCTATGAGGATATGAGCGAGTTCTTAAAGAAAATCGCCAATGACGAATTAGAGCACGCCGGAGAATTGGCGGATCTGATCATAAAGCTTGGCGGCTTGCCTATTAGCAGCAGCGCAGAGTTGGATAAGAATGCCAACGCGCCTTATCCGGGCGTGGCCAAGAAAACCGACGATTACGCCAAGATAATCAAGATAGTTATGGATGCCGAGGCCGGCGCCATTGAGGTCTACAACAAGCTCGCCAAAAAGACTTTGGGCAAGGATCACAACACTTATCAGTTGATTACCCACATTCTTTCCGAAGAGATTACCCACGAGGAGATGTTTGAGAACTTGTTGGAGAGCAAATGAGAAAGGTTGCGGTCTTCGGTTTAGGTTTCGGCCAGGTATCGGTTTGGTGTGTCGGCTTCGTTGAGCGGCAACAACGATAGACGCAACCCAAAACGACCGACGATACGTAGCCCAGGCCGCAACCGATAAACGCAACCCGACAGTTCAAGAAAGGAGTTATAATGAAAATCAAGGTTTTAATACCGTTGTTAGTCTTGGCATTTATCTTCGGCTGCGCTAAGGCCAAGGAAGATGGTGGAGTAGCAGAAGAAGAGATTGTGGAAGTCGAGACCGCGCCGATGCAGGCCGAAACCGCTTCGGCAGCGAAGTCACGGGAGGCTGCGGCGTTTAAGCCCTTTGATGTTTATACGGACAAGGCCTCACCGCATAACCATTACATACCGTCGGGTTGGATGGGCGATGTCTCAGACATTACTTTTAACGACATATGGACCGATAGCCCGCATTCTGGCTCTACCTGTATCAAGATCGTTTACTCCAACCGGGCCAGTAATGGTGCGCGCTGGGCAGGTCTTTACTGGCAGAGTCCGGCGAATAACTGGGGTTCCCGAAAAGGCGGCTTTGATTTGACCGGCGCAACCAAGCTTACTTTCTGGGCCAGAGGCGAAAATGGCGGTGAGAGAATTGAAGAATTCAAGTTAGGCGGCATTACCGGCGATTATCCTGACTCTGATTCGGCAGGAATAGGTCCGGTTATCCTGACCAAGGACTGGAAGCAATATACCATTGATTTAAGAGGAAAGGATTTATCTTATATCAGTGGCGGTTTCTGCTGGGCGACCAACTTGGATGTCAATCCGGACGGCGCGACCTTTTATCTCGACGATATAGTGTATGAGTAAAGGGAAACTTAAATCCGGCGTTCCCTTAGGCGGAATTGGCGCGGGAAAGATAGAGATTTTGCCTGACGGAAGGCTGGATTTTTTCTCCATCCAGAACAACCCTGACCATCCCCTTACCAATCTTCTGGGTTTTCATTTTGGCGTGCAGACCGTTGGCCTTAAAGGAAAAGTCTGTGCCAAGTTGCTGCAAACCACGAAGCTCTCCGGCTATGACACTATAGAAGAAATAGAATATACTGGGAAGTTCCCTTGCGCAAATTTGGTTTACCATGACCAAAGTCTGCCGGTTAAGGTGGTCCTTGATGCCCTAGCTTTTTTTATCCCGCAAGATGAAAATAATTCCTCCCTGCCGCAGGCGACTCTGATTTTCAAATTCGCCAATCCCTCCCGCGAAGAGCTGCAGGTAAATTTTATGGTTATGTGCCGCAATATTGTCGGGGCTTGGGCAGTGGGACGGGGTAGTCAGGTTTATGAAGATAAGGATTTTACCCGGATAATCTTTCAGGGTACGCCTGCCTCGCCGCCGGGGCCCGCGGACGGAGATTTTTCGCTAAGCATCCCGGCCAGCGAAGAATATAAGCTTTCGTATATGGCCGGGTATAATTTGCAAAGCCGGCCGTTTGTTTTTGACAGTAAAAACATCGTTTTAAAGGCCTGGGAATATTTAAACCAGTTCCATAATCTTCCCAATACCCTTTTTAAATCAAAGGTTGCTTCCGAGAGCGTAGAATTAGGCGCGGCGCTTAATGTCAATTTCAGTTTAAGGGCTGGCCAAGAAAAAGCCGTTCCGGTTTATTTTACCTGGTTTTTTCCTCACGGTCCCGAAGGCCGTAATTATGAAAATCGCTTTAGCGACTCCGGGGAGGTTGCAAAATTCGTCCACGAAAACCACCGCTTTTTAATCAAGCAAACGCTTGGCTGGCAGGAACAGATTGAAAAAAGCGGCCTGCCTCTCTGGCTGCGGGAGGCGCTCATAAATAATCTGTATCCTTTTTTCTCCAGCAGCTTTTTTACCAAGAGCGGAAAATTCGCCCTGATCGAGGCGCCCCAAGCCTGTTATCTTACCGGCACGTTAGATGTGCGTTTCTATAGTTCGCTGGCCAGTCTTTTGTTTTTTCCCCGGCTGGAACTAAAGGAACTTTTAATGTTTGCCGCGGCCCAAAGAGCAGACGGTTATATTCCCCATGATTTGGGCCGCGGCCGTTTGGATTTACCCAGTAACGGCACTACCGCTCTCTTCTGGAAAGACTTAAATCCAAAATTTATCCTGATGGCTTATCGCGATTTCTGGTTTACCGAAGAAAGGTCGTTCTTAGATGAGGTTTATCCGGCGGCCAAACGGGCAATGGAATGGATAATGCGCACGGATAAGAACGACGATTATCTTCCTGACAATGAAGGCCAGGATCAGACCTTTGACCTCTGGCCGTTTTTTGGCGCCAGCGCGTATGTATCAAGCATATTCCTTGCCTCGCTTCTGGCTATGGAGAAAATGGCGGGTATAATGCAGGATGAGGCGATGGTCAAACTCTGCCGGCAGTGGTTTGCTAAGGCGAGCAAGAGTTTTGAAGACAAACTTTGGAACGGTCGCTATTTTATTTGTTATGATGGAAAAGACCGAAACGAGGCCTGCACCGTCGGGCAAATGACCGGCCAGTGGTATGCCTCGCTCTTGAATTTAGGTTACATCACTTCCCGGGAAAAGATTAGAAAGGCAATTGAGAGTGTATTTCATCTAAACGCCAGGGCCTCGAGATTCGGCGCAATAAATTCCGTTCTTCCTTCGGGCCGTCCGGATAAGACCTGTCTACAGTCGCAAAACCTTTGGGCCGGTACCAATTACGCCTTTTGCGCGCTGGCGATGTATGAGGGTTATATCCCGGAGGCCTTGGGGCTTGCGGAAAAGGTATGGCGAAATTTTACCGCGAATACCTTAAATCTCTACAACCAGCCGGATATGTATGACGCCAAAACCGGCGAGGCGCTTTTCGGAGACCATTATATGCGGAATATGGTTATCTGGGCGCTGCCTTTGGCTTTGGCTAAGCGGGACCGCAAGACCAAAGAGCTGATTTTGTCCCTGCGTAATTATGTATGAATTGAAAAATTAAGTTTTTTTCTTGTAATTAGCTTTTCTCTATGTTAAGGTAATTATAAATAATTTTATCAAGAAGGAGGTCTATTAATGACCAAAGTAGCCAAATACATCATTGTAGTTTTGGCTGTATTGTTTTTAGGTAGCCTCTATCTGGCTTTACAGAGCAATAGTTCCCGCGAAAGCGCCTTAAGACAGGCCCAGGGCCGAGAAGCGGAATTACGCAAATCTATGGAGAGTATGTCCTCGCAATTAAGCGCGGCGCAGGCCGACCGCAAGCGCGCCCAAGATAAGTTGGACGCCCTGCAAAAAGATTTTTCAAGGATTAGCTCCGAACGCGACGACTGGAAAAATAAATACGACGCGGTATCCAAGGAAAAAGAGGCTTTGTTATCCAAGTTGCAGCAGATTCCGCGCATCACGGAAAAGCCGAAAGAAGTTACTCCCGCTCCGCAGGTTACACCCGACGAATATTGGGCGGCGGTGTTAAAGGAAAAGGCCGAACTTGAACTGCACATAAAATCCCTTCAGACTGAGCTGGCCGAAGACAAATTGAAGGTGGAGGACTTTAAGCGGGGCAAGACGGAGATGGAATTGGAATTAAGCCGCTTAAAGCAGATTCAGGACGATTTGCAGCGCAAGCTAAAGCAGTCCACCGAGTTGGCCGATACCCTATCCTTGGCACTGGCGCGCGACAAAAACGACAAGCGGTTTATCAGCGACAAACTCGCCGCGCTTAAGAATGAGAATGCCGACCTGCGCTCCAAAGTCAAGGAGCTGACCACCACCAAACTTACCCTGCAAAAGAACCTCCAGAAACTCATCGAGGATAAGGCCACGGTAGAGGCCCAGCTGGCCAAGACCGAAGAGATAGTCAAAGAACGCATCAACGAGATGATGGATATAAAGAATGAAATTGAAGCGGCGACTAAGACCAGAGCGGCGACGGGGATTGAGGGTAAAACCGTCCAGCTGCCGCCAATCATCGTCAAGGCAGCGGGCACGCCCAAGACTGAAATTAGCGTTCCCTTTGCCAGCCGCGTAAATGCCCGCGTGGTCAGTGTCAATACGGCCAACAACTTTGTGATTATTGATATTGGTGAGAGCTCCGGCGTAAAGGTCGGCGATACCTTTAAGGTCTTTCGCGATAATAAGGAGATCGCTATGGTAGAGGTGATTCAGGCCCGGCCCGATATTTCCGCTGCGGACATCAAACAGAAAACGCAAGACATTCTCTCCGGCGATTTGGTAAAATAAGCCTTTCCTAAAAGTGACACAGAAAATCCGCATTGAAGATGTAGCCCGCGAAGCCAGGGTTTCGATTACCACCGTTTCCCGCGTCATCAATAAGCTTCCTACCGTAAGCAAAGAAAACCGCGAAAGGGTCGAGGCGGCGATCAAGAAATTTAAGTTCCGGCCCAATGTCAGTGCCCAGCGCTTAGCCAGAGGCTTCTCCAATTCCGTAGGGTTGGTCATCCCCCGCTACGAAGGCGTATTCCATTCGTTTTACGCCTTAGAGCTTATCCGCGGCGTGGGCGCCGCTTGCGAGTCGCTGAAGATGGATCTCCTGCTGCATTTAAGTAATGGCGAGGTTGCCTTAAACACCAGTAACACCGGCGGGATAATCTTCGCGGATATCATTGGCAACGAGAAGCAACTGGATGCGGTTCTTGAGGATAAGGTACCTTGTATCGTAGTGAACAATATCGTGGAGGATTCCCGGGTAAACTACATTGCTATCAACAACCGCAAGGGCGCCGCCGTGGCCGTGGATTACCTGATAAACTTGGGTCATAAAAATATCGCCACAATCACCGGAGGTATGGTTACCCAGGCAGCCCAGCACCGCTTGGAGGGTTATAAAGAAGCCTTGAAACAAAAGGGTCTTCCGGTCAAGGAAGAGTATATTATTAAAGGCGATTATTCCCGGCGCTCGGCGCGGGTGGCGATGGAGAAACTTTTGAAATTGGAAGAGCCGCCTACTGCGGTATTTGCCGCCTCCGACGATATGGCCCTTGAGGCGATAGAGGTAATTATTGAGAATGGTTTAAAGGTGCCGGAGGATATCTCGGTTATCGGCTTTGACGATAACCCCGCCGGTATCTACGGGCCAGTGGCACTCACCACGGTAAAGCAGCCGCTTTTTGAAATGGCGCAAATGGCTACCCGGGAACTCAGTGCGCTTATTCACGGGAAGAAGAAGGCGGCGATAAGAACCTTCCTGCCTGCCGAGCTGGTAATTAGGGAATCCTGCACCCACCAGTAAAATTCCCAATGTCAAATGACTAATGACCAACAATTAGGGAGAAGCTTTTCTCTGGCAACCGGAATTGGCAGCCTGCCGCACCGCGAGGTCCAAAGGGCCTGTGATTTTCTCGAGGAGAATTTCCGCGATTCTCTGTTGTTCTGGCCGCAACTAGTAAAGCGCAGCTTTAACGAAAATATGTATGTGCAATATAGCCAAGGCCTGCCCGGGGTGAAGATTGATGTAGCCGGAAAGAAGATTTATATTGATACCCAGACAGAGGAATTCCTTAAACAACTCGAAGATTGCTATTTACACATCCTGAATAATGACCGCGAATATTTCGCCGTTTCTTCAGGCTATGCCGCGGGTTTTTATGAATCTTTAAGGCGCATTAAAAAACTGCCCGGTTTGAAATTCTTTAAGGGACAGATAATCGGCCCAATAAGTTTCGGCTTAAGCGTTACCGACGAGAAACAGGCAGCGATAATTCATCACGCGGAATTCTCACAGGTCTTAGTCAAGGTATTGGGTCTTAAGGCAAAATGGCAGATAAGGAAGATAAAAGAAGCCAATCCCGCGGTAGAGGCGGTAATCTTTATTGACGAGCCGTATCTGGTTTCCGTGGGCAGCAGCTTTATTTCCTTAAGCAAAGAAAAGATAGCTGCCGCTTTAGGCGCGATGGTTGCTGCGATTCATGAAGAGGAAGCCTTGGCGGGTATCCATTGCTGCGGCAATACTGACTGGGGGTTGGTCTTGGCTTGCGGAATAGATATTTTAAGTTTTGATGCCTTTAATTACGCGGACAATCTTTTACTTTTTGCCGAAGCACTGCAAGCATTCCTGAAGCGGGGCGGGGTCTTGGCGTGGGGGATAGTTCCGACGGATAAAGAGAATCTTAGTAGCGCGGCCGCCGGAGTTTTAATAAAAAGAATCAAGGCGGCCGCGCAAAAATCCGCCATTTCTCTCGACAAAGTGATTATCACCCCCAGCTGCGGCTGCGGTACCTTGGATGAGGCCTCGGCGCAGCGCGCGCATTTATTGGCCAAGGCAGTCGCCGCAGGTTTGGCTTAAAATATCCCATAAGTTGTGTTTAATTTCCTTCCTATGCCCAAGATATGGTGTATTTCTCACTTGACAAGACCACCCGGCCTCTTTATAATTATTTCGCTGGGGAACCAACTATCACTGTAATCGCTTTTGAATCATTGTAATCATCGTCAAAAAAAGAAAGGGGTGAAAAGTGTCCGTGCATTTCTCCGAAAACGCCCTCAAGGTTCTTAAGAAGCGCTACCTTAAAAAGGACACCGCGGGAAAGGTCATCGAAACTCCCGAGGATATGTTTCGCCGCGTAGCCAAGACCGTTGCCGCAGCCGACAAGGCCTACTCTATAACTAAGGAAGAGATATCCCGCAGCGAAGAGCAGTTTTATCAGGCTATGGTCAATATGGAATTCATTCCCAATTCTCCAACTCTGATGAATGCCGGCCGGGACTTAGGACAACTTAGCGCCTGTTTTGTCCTGCCCATTGCTGATTCTATGGAATCTATTTTTGAGGCCTTAAAGGCCACCGCGCTAATTCATAAATCCGGCGGGGGCACAGGATTTTCCTTCTCGCGCCTTCGGCCCAAAAACAGCGTGGTGCAGTCCACCGGTGGGGTGGCCTCGGGTCCGGTTTCTTTTATGAAAGTCTTTGACTCCGCCACCCAGGCCGTAAAACAAGGCGGAACCCGTCGGGGCGCGAATATGGGTATACTGCGGGTCGACCATCCGGATATTTTGGAATTTATCACCTGTAAAGAAAATAACCGCGAGATTACCAACTTCAACATCTCGGTTGCTTTAACCGATGACTTTATGCGGCACCTCGCCAATGACGAGGATTACGATTTAATTGACCCGCATACCCTTAAGCCGGTTAAAAAGATTAACAGCCGTTATGTATTCGACTTGATTGTAAAAATGGCGCATAAAAACGGCGAGCCCGGGATTATCTTTATTGATCGGATGAATGCCTTTAACCCCACTCCGGATTTGGGCAGTTATGAATCCACCAATCCCTGCGGCGAGCAGGTGCTTTTGCCGTATGAAAGCTGCAATTTAGGCTCCATTAATCTTTATAAGCTGTGGTTTAAGCGCGACGGTGGTTATGAAGTGGATTGGGAGAGGCTGCGCAAGACCGTTCACATTGCCGTGCATTTCTTGGATAATGTCATTGATGTAAATAAATTTCCCTTAAAGGAGATTGAAAAGATCACCAAGACCACCCGCAAAATCGGATTGGGGGTGATGGGTTGGGGTTCGCTTTTACTGCGGTTAGGGATTCCCTACAATAGCGAGGAGGCGGTAAAACTCGGGGAAGAGGTAATGTCGTTTATCCTTAATGAGGCGAGAAAGAAATCCCGGGAGCTGGCGAGGACCAAGGGTTCGTTCCCGGCTTTTAGAAAAAGCATTTTCGACAAAGAAGGCGGCATGCGTTTAAGGAACGCCACCTCGACCACTATTGCCCCGACGGGAACTATCAGCATTATCGCCGGCCCTTGCTCTTCGGGTATTGAGCCGGTATTCGCCATTTCCTATTTTCGCTCCTGTATGGATAATGACAAGCTGGTGGAGGTGGATAATGTTTTTGAAGAGGTAGCCAAGGAGCGCGGTTTTTACAGTAAGCAGCTTATGGACAAGATTGCCGAGACCGGCAGTATCCAGAAACTTGAAGAAATCCCCGCGGATATAAAGCAAGTTTTTGTGACCGCGCATGATATTTCTCCCGAGTGGCACATTCGGATGCAGGCGGCGTTTCAAAAATATACGGACAACGCGGTTTCCAAGACCGTGAATTTTCCCAATGAAGCTACGGTTGAGGAGGTACGCCGGGTGTATCTGTTGGCCAATGAATTAGGCTGTAAGGGGGTTACCATTTACCGCGACCGCAGCCGGGAGGAACAGGTTTTGAATATTAATCACCAGAGCGCGGTTAAAAAAAACGAGCACGATCCCGCGCCTTTGGAAAAGATTGAGCCACGTCCCCGTCCCGAAGTAACCACTGGCACTACCACCAAGGTTTCCACCGGCTGCGGCAATTTGTATATCACCATTAATGTTGATGAGCAAGGCAAGCCCTTTGAATTATTCACCCAGATGGGCAAGGCCGGCGGCTGCGCGGCTAGTCAATTGGAGGCAGTGGGCAGACTGGTTTCTTTGGCGCTGCGTTCCGGTTTGGATGTTAAGTCGATAATTGAGCAACTGCGCGGCATACGGTGTCCTTCTCCGTCGTGGGAAAAGGGAGTGAGGATATTTTCCTGCACTGACGCCATTTCCCGGGTAATTGAAAAGCGGCTGGGACATTTGGCATCCACGCCTGCCAAGGTAGGGGTGGCTGCGGGCGCGATGAATGAAGGGGTTTCGGCTGCGGCAGAGGAGGTGCTTAAGGAAGAGTCAAGTATTGTCGGGGTTTGCGCGGAGTGCGGCGGGGCCTTGCGCCATGAAGAAGGCTGCGTTAAGTGTCATTCCTGCGGATTTTCAAAATGTTAATGAGCGCACAATTTACGGAAGCGATAGCGACGTAAATTGTAGGCGCGAATTAATCCCGACGAGTGTCCTAAAATTATCGTAGATAATTTTAGGACATCTTACGAGTCGGGACATAATAATTTTCAACAATGAAGAAAATCTTTTACATCGTCCTTGACGGTTTGGGCGATCAGCCGGTGGCCGGTTTGAATAACCAGACGCCGCTCGCCGCGGCAACGCGGCCTCATCTCAATAACCTCGCCAGGCGCTCCCGCTTAGGTACGGTATTTACCGTTGGAGAAAATATCGCGCCGGAGTCGGATATCGCGGTCATCAGCCTGTTAGGTTATGACGCCCATAAATATTATACCGGCCGCGGGCCTTTGGAGAGTTTTGCCGAAGGTCTGCCATTCAACGACGGAGACTTGGCCTTCCGGGTCAATTTTGCCACGGTCGCCGACGACGGAAAAACCATTAAAGACCGCCGGGTAGGCCGGAATCTCACTACGGATGAAGCCGCGCTGCTCTCGCGGGAGATAAACTCCAAGGTAACCCTATCCAATGCCACCTTTGAATTTAAAAATACCATTGGCCACCGCGGGGTCTTGGTTATCCACGGGATGCACAGCAAATTGTCCGGCTGGGTTACCAATACTGACCCGGCTTATGACCGCGAAGGGGTATTTGGCGTGGCCAAGGAAAAATTTGAGAATACCGTTATGCAATCCCGGCCTATGCCCGGCTATGAAAAAGACGCTGCGGCAATAGAGTCCGCGGCCTTGTTAAACGAATTTACGCAAAAGACTACGCAAGTCTTAAACGAGTCCGCGGTCAACAAAAAGCGCCTTGCCGACGGAAAAATGCCCGGCAACCTCATCTTAAGCCGGGACGCCGGCGACGCTTTGCCGAAATTTCCCAAGATAAAAGAGGTCTGGGGGGTAAACTTCGGCTCTTTTGTGGAGATGCCCGTGGAAAAAGGCATTGCCCTGTTGACCGGTATGCAGGTGGTCAGCGTGCCCTCCACGACGGGACATCCGGATATTGATTACAGCGTGTGGGCCAAAATCGCCCTTGAACAGATAAAGACCTTTGACGGGTTATATATCCATATCAAAGGCCCGGATGAGCCGGCGCACGACGGGAATTGCTTAAAGAAAAAGGAAGCCATCGAGGCCATTGACAAATTTTTCTTTGCCAACCTTATCCCGAAGATAGATTGGAAAGACAGCATACTCGCGGTTACCGCTGACCATTCTACTCCCTGCAATTTAAAGGCTCATTCCGCGGACCCGGTGCCCTTATTGGTCTGCGGCGGGAATATCCTTCCCGATAACCTTCCTGATTTCTCGGAAAAGACCTGCTTGAAGGGAAGCCTCAAAAAACTCCTCGGCCGGGAGATTATGGGGCAATTAGTGTCTTTGTCCCGCCAATAAAATGTAATAGCCATCCTACCTAACCTATAATATAATAGAAAAGCTTCAAGGCAGAATTTATAAGTGATTAGGATGGGGATGGGTTGTGGGTAGTGGGTCGAGTAGTGAGGATGGGGGTGGGGAATATTTCTCCTCATCCTCACAACTCACAACCCGACCCAAAACTCACAACTCACCCACATCCCGCTAACCAAATGAATTGTGGTTACTAAAGCTTATGATTGCATAGTCATCGGCGCCGGGCATGCGGGGGTGGAGGCGGCCTTGGCCGCGGCGAAATTGGGCTGTCGGGTCTTGCTGGTTACTTTTTCGCTGGACAGCGTCGGGCTGATGAGTTGCAATCCGGCCATTGGCGGAGTAGGCAAGGGACAACTGGTTAAAGAAATTGACGCCTTGGGCGGATTTATGGCCAAGGCCGCCGACTTAACCGCTATTCAATACCGCTGTTTAAACCGCTCAAAAGGCGCGGCCGTGCACTCCACCCGCTGCCAGTCGGACCGCTGGGCTTACCGCGCATTTGTCCGCGCAGAAGTAGAAAAAGAAAAAAATATTTCTCTTTTGCAGGCTGAGGTAGTTTCGCTAATAGTTAATAAGGCGCAGGTGGGCGGAGTCAAGACTTCAACCGGCGAGGAGATCTTTGCGCCAACGGTGATCATTGCCGCCGGCACTTTTTTAAACGGATTAATCCACATTGGCTTAAAGCATTTCCCCGGCGGAAGAATATCCGAACCCGCGGCAATTTCTTTGTCAGGAAATCTTAAAGAGCTGGGTTTTAGGATTTTAAGGTTTAAGACCGGAACCTGCAGCCGCTTGGACGGCCGCACCATTGATTTTAAAAAAATGGAAAGACAGCCGCTTGACCTTGGGGTGCGGCCGTTCTCTTTTTCCAATAAAGCAATTTCTCTTAAACAAATCCCCTGCTACATCACTTATACCAATAAAAAAACCCACGCGATTATCCGTTCCGGACTTGACCGCTCTCCTTTATATACCGGGAAAATCAAGGCCACCGGCGTGCGGTATTGTCCTTCCATTGAGGACAAGGTAGTAAGATTTGCGCAAAGAGAGCGGCATCAGATTTTTTTGGAGCCGGAAGGAAGGGATACTTATGAATATTATCCCAATGGGCTTTCTACCAGCCTGCCTTTGGATATCCAGCTTAAGATGCTTAGAACTATCCGTGGCTTAGAAAAGGTAGAGATTACCCGGCCGGGTTACGGCATCGAACACGATGTGATTGACCCCACCCAGCTTTTCCCGACGCTGGAAACCAAGCCGATAAAGGGATTGTATCTGGCCGGGCAGATAAACGGCACTACCGGATATGAAGAGGCTGCAGCGCAGGGCCTAATCGCCGGCATAAACGCAGGCTTAAAGGCAAAGGGAAAACCGGAATTGGTTTTAAGCCGCAGTCAGGGCTATATCGGCGTCTTGATTGACGATTTGACTTCTAAGGGGACCAATGAGCCGTACCGGATGTTCACCTCCCGCGTTGAGTATCGTCTGTTGTTGCGCGAAGACAATGCGGACTTAAGGTTAAGCGAGATTGGGCATAAGATTGGCCTGTTGCCAAGGGAGAATTATTTGGCGGCCGGGCGAAGGCGCCGTTTGATTGAAAGCGAAATCAAAACTTTAAGACAATGCAAGTTGGCGCCTTCGCCCGGCGTCAACCTTTGCCTCAAACATCTGAACACCGCGCCTTTAAAAAAGGTTACCACGCTGGAAGAGTTACTGAGAAGGCCGCAGGTTACTTTTGCTGCGCTGCGTCGGTTTAACCACTTTAATTTAAATAACGAACCACAGGTTACTTCGGCCGTGGAATTTAGCGTGAAATACGCCGGGTTCATCCAAAGACAACTTGCCGAAATAGAGCGTTTCAAGAAAATAGACAATATCCGCCTGCCCGCCGGGCTCGATTATTCCGCGATTCCCGGTCTGTCGCGGGAAATCATAGAGAAACTATCCGCTTGCCGTCCGTTTAATTTAGGTCAAGCCAGCCGCCTACCCGGGGTTACGCCGGCGGCCGTGGCTATCTTAATGGGCTATCTTAAAAAATATGTTTAAACTAAACCGCAAGGACGGGTTGGCAATAATCTTTCTTTTGCTCTTTACCGGCCTGACCTTTGGTTATCGAATGGGCAGTTTGTCTTTAACTGATCCCGACGAGGTTTTCTATGCCCAGACTGCCAAGGAGATGTTGCAGCAGAAGACTTGGGGAATTCCTTATATCTTCGGCCAGCCGCAATTTGAGAAACCCATTTTGTTTTATTTTCTTTTGGCGGTTACTTTTAAGTTTTTTGGAATCTCCACAACTGCCGCGCGGGTTTGGCCGTGTCTGTTCGGAATATTCGGGGTAGTGTTGACCTATATTTTTGGTGCAAAACTCTACGGCCGAAAGACCGGATTAATTTCGGCAATAGTCTTAGCCACGGGCTTGGAATATCTGGCGCTTTCCCGCGCGGTCTTAACCGATATTGTCTTTAGCGTGCTTTTGGCTGCGGCCCTAATGTTTTTTTATCTCGGATTCTCAGACGAGAAGCAACAGACAAAGTGCTTTATTGCGATGTTTGTCTTTTCGGCCTTGGCCACCTTGACCAAAGGGCCAATCGGAATAATTTTGTTATTGCTAGTTATCTTTGTGTTTTTGCTCTTAAAAGGCCGGCTGGATATTTTTGCCAGCTCGGCTTTTTTAAAAGGGCTGGCGGTGTTTGCGGTTGTCTGCCTGCCGTGGTATATCTATATTTGTTTTACCCATGGCCGGCAGTTTTTTGCGGATTTTATCCTGCGGGATAATTTGCAGCGTTTCTTTTATATTGCCGAGCATGAAAAGAATGATACTTGGTATTTTTATCCTTTGACGACCTTGGGTTGTTTTATCCCGTGGGCGCCGTTTTTGGCTGCCGCTCTATTTAAAATGCCGTGGCGGCAGCCCATTAAACCAACCAAAGATAACCACAGTTTATTTCTTATCTGCTGGACCGTAATTATCTTTTTCTTCTTTCAAATGGCCAAGTCCAAGCTGACCAGTTATGTCTTTCCCATATTCCCGGCACTGGCAATTATTACCGGCAGATATTTTAAAGAAGAGATGTATGACACATCGGGAAAACGACATCGGGTGTTTGTGTTAGGAATGGTCTTTATCGCGCTCGCCTTCGTTTCTTTAGGGCTCTATGGTCTGTATTACAATAAGCAGCATAATTTCCTGCCTTGGGGTCCGGCCCTTGTCCCCTTGTTTTGTTTAGGCCTACCTTCGCTTTTGGCCTTGATATTTAGTCTATTTAGGAAATATCGCTGGGCCTTCGGGACTATTGCCGCCTCCATTGTGCTTTTGGTTATCGTCGGACAGACCTTTCTGATAAAATATATTGACCCCTGGGTATCCTCGCGGGAGAGCGCCGAGATCCTCAAGCGTCGTCTGGCCGGCAAAAAGACCACGATTGTCTCTAACAAGTTTTTCGCCCGCGGCCTTTTGTATTATACTGACTTACCCATTGTGGTGATGGATACCTCTCCGCGGCCGTTTTTTGCGTCGCACCCGATACCGGTGGTTTACACGAACTTGCAGATTATCTTGTTCTTTCAGAGTCAGCCGGAGACCTATTGCGTAGTTAAAAAGGGGAATTTCAAAAAGATAAATTTCTGGAAAGGCTGGCAGCTTAAGATAGAAAATCTTTATCAGGACAAAGGAAGGTATATCGTCAGGGTAGTGCCGATAAAGTAAGCGGTGTGAGTATGGAAGGAGATTGCTTAAACCAGCTAAAGGCGTTTTGCAAAACCGAGGCCATTGATTTATTTGGGGTAGCGGATATTACCCGGGTTAAAAAAGACATTTTGCTTAAGGCTGCGCTGCTTAAAGATTTTAACCGCGC
This sequence comes from Candidatus Omnitrophota bacterium, assembly GCA_049324655.1. Taxonomy (GTDB): domain Bacteria; phylum Omnitrophota; class Gorgyraeia; order JAUYCX01; family JBMONJ01; genus JBMONJ01. The sequence goes on from JBMONJ010000223.1 coordinate 22,047, forward strand.
CATTTGTCTGGGGGCGCGGCTGTCCTCGGCGGTATTGGAAGAAATTGAGCGCCAGCCCACCAAGCTGTATTTCCATCATTACCGCACCGTGAATATGTTTTTGGATCAGGCCGCGCTTAGATTGACCTCGCTTATTCAGAGAAAAGGTTTCCGGGCCTTGCCTATTCCTGCTTCGCAGATTGTGGACTGGCAAAAACAAACCGCGCATTTATCGCATAGGCAGTTAGGCGTGCTTGCCGGTTTGGGCTGGATAGGCAGGAATAATCTTTTGGTCAATGAAAAATTCGGCAGTCAGTTCCGCTTGGTGAGTATCCTGACCGACGCGCCGCTTGCCGCGAGTAAACCGGTCAAGAAAGATTGCGGCGAATGTTTTGCCTGCATTGCGGTCTGTCCAGCCGGGGCGATAAAAGAAAAGCCGCGGGATTTCGACCATCTTAAATGTTTGGCGCTGCTTAAGGATTTTCAGAAGCAGCATATTGTTGAGCAGTATATTTGCGGGATTTGTGTAAAGGCCTGTAAAGGAAAAGCCGCAAGAAAGTGAGGAAATTATGTCTCCCATATCCAAACAAATCGAGGCCCTGTCCAAAATCGGCCATGCCATTACCTCGGACTTATATCTGGAGGATATTCTAAAGCTGATTGTCTCGGTGACCGCGCAGTCAATGGGCTCCAAGATTTGTTCGCTGATGCTTATCGACGAGAAAACCCAAACCCTGGTTATCCGCGCCACCCAAAGTATTTCCGAAGAATACAATAAAAAGCCGCCCCTCAGAATCGGCGAGGGCATTGCCGGCAAGGTCTTTGCCGCGAAAAAGCCGGCGGTGATTTATGATGTCAAAGAAGAAAAGGAATATAAATATAAGGATATTGCCAAAAGGGAGGGACTGGCTTCGTTGTTGTGCGTGCCGTTAATCGTCAAGAACCGCTCCATTGGCGTGATAAATCTTTACACCCACCAACCCCACAAATTCACCAAGAGCGAAATCGGCATACTTAATGCCATTGCCAATCAGGCGGCTATGGTCATCGAGAATACCGAATTGATGGTCAAGACCAAAATCATTCAGGAGGAATTGGAGTCGCGCAAGTTAGTGGAAAAGGCCAAAGGGATTCTGATGCGCCAGCAGGGTCTTTCGGAAGGCGAGGCTTATCGTTTAATTCAAAAGCACAGTATGGATAACCGTAAGTCCATGCGGCAGATTGCCGAGGCGATAATCTTGACCCATGAGATGAAAGGCGGGGTGTAGAAATTATGATTAAAGCGCTTGCCCTGGTTTCCGGCGGCTTAGACAGTACGCTGGCAGCTAAGATAATTATGAGTCAGGGGATTGAAGTTCTGACAGTAAATTTCTTAAGCCCGTTTTGCCTTTGCAACCGCCGGGGTGGCTGCCAATACGAGGCCAAGGCAGTGGCGGACCAATTGGGTCTATCCTTGAAAAGTGTAAGCGTCCACGAGGAATTCTTAAAGATAGTCAAAAATCCCAAGCACGGTTACGGCAGCCACTTAAATCCCTGTATTGACTGCCGGATAATGATGTTTAAAAAAGCCAAGGAGCTTATGGAGAAGGAAGGCGCCGCGTTTGTCATTACCGGCGAGGTTTTGGGCCAGCGTCCAATGTCGCAGAACCGGCATTCCTTAAATATAATCGAGAAGGAAAGCGGGTTGGAAGGTTTAATTGTCCGGCCTTTGTCTGCGCAGCTTCTGCCGGAAACCCTGCCGGAAAAAATGGGCTGGCTTAACCGCGCCAGACTTTTAGAGATCAGCGGCCGCTCGCGCAAACCGCAATTGGCGCTGGTAAAAGAATTCGGGCTTAAGGATTATCCTTGTTCGGCAGGAGGGTGTCTGTTGACGGATGAGGGTTTCAGCCGCCGGGTAAGGGATTTGATGAATCACGGAGAGTTCAACCTCAAGAATGTCGAGTTGTTAAAGGTCGGCCGGCATTTTCGTTTGAGCCCGCAGGCAAAATTAGTGGTGGGCAGGGACGAAAAGGAGAACCTTCGCTTGGAGAAACTGGCGGAAGACGCGGATACGGTCTTTACTCCGCAAGAAGTCAATGGCCCGCTGGCCATAGGTAAAGGAAGAGGATTCAGCAACCAAGATTTAATCTTCCGGTCCGCTTCTATAGTGGCGCGTTACTGCGACAAGGATGGGGCAGATGAGGTGGCGATTAAATATAAAAATGGCTTTTGCGCCGGCTATCTAGTGGTCAATACTATCCCAATGGCTGCAGCAAGGCTAAAGGAGTGGCGGTTATAAATTTGCTTGACAATTTTTTTTTAGTTTGTATAATGAAAACGATTTTCAACTTCAATTAGCCGATGGAAAAAGAGATAGATATATTTCATTCTTTCCTGAAAGATAAGAAGCGAAAACTTACCCGGCAAAGGGATAAGATTCTTAAGGTTTTTCTGGGAACGGAAAAGCATCTTTCCGCCGAAGAACTTCACGGCCTTATTAAGAAAAAATATCCTTTCATAGGTTACACCACGGTTTATAGAACTATGCGTTTAATCTCCGATGCCGGCTTGGCCTGCGAGGTAGATTTTAACGACGGGATAAAAAGACTGGAGCACAAATTCGGCCATGAGCATCACGATCATTTGGTCTGTTTGAAATGCGGCAGGTTTTTTGAAGTGGTGGATAAGAATATCGAGAGACTTCAGGAAAAACTGGCCCGGCGATACCATTTTAAACCTGCCAGTCACAAGATGGAGATTTTTGGTTTCTGCGCTAAATGCCGACCAACAGAAAATGGATAAGCTAACCGAGAAAATTAATGAGGCCATAAAGGCGGTAAGATTTGGCGAGGTCATAATTAAGATTCAGGACCGCCGGGTGGTCCAAATCGATAGATTGGAAAAGATTAAAATTGACGCTGACTCCAAACCGGAGAGGCAGAAAATAAATAGTTCCTCGGACTGACCAGAAAACTGGAGGCAGGGACAATGAAAGGAAGTGTCAGATGTTTAAGCAGATTCTGGTTGGTTTGGGGATTATGTTTTTTGCCGCGTCTGTCGGCTGGGCGGACAATCGGGCCTATGTCTGGACTTACGAATATATGACCATGCCCAAAGGGAGTTCAGAGATAGAATATTATTTTACCGCTGAAGTGCCGGATCGCCGGCTCTCCAACAAAAACACCCTGAAGCACTGGTTAGAATACGAATACGGGATTACCCCCCGTTGGGACATAGCTATATACCAACAATTCCAGAATAAAAATAATCGCAGCGATCACCATTTTAAGTATGACGGCTTTAAGATAAGAACCCGCTATCGGTGGGCAGAGAAAAATGTTTTGCCTTTAGATACGCTTTTTTATCTTGAGTATAAACGAAGCAGCGATTTCTCCCGTCCCAATGCCGTTGAGGCGAAGATAGTCTTGGCCAAAGATATAGGCGGCTTTAACCTGAGTTATAATCAGATTTTCGAGAGGAATTTGGAGCGCGTCGGAAAGACTGATTTTGGATATGCCGTGGGTTTGAATTATGCGCTTGGCCGGCGTTTGCGGGCGGGCATAGAGTCAAAAGGGAGCTATTCCGATAAAGAGTTCTTGGTCGGACCTGCCATTTCCTACCGGGGCAATAAAATGTGGACAGCAGTCGGGGCGGTATTCGGGACCAACCGTAATTCTGATGATCTGCAAACCCGCTTGATTGTCGGGATTCCATTTTGAGGAACGGATGTCCGAAGCGATAAAGAAGCTCATCATTGTCGGTAATCCCAATGTTGGAAAATCCGCGGTGTTTAACCGCTTAACCGGAAAATACGCCACGGTTTCCAATTATCCCGGTACTACCGTGGAGGTTTCCCGCGCCACACTTAAAGTTGCCGGGCAGGAATTTGAAGTGGTGGATACGCCGGGGATGTATTCCTTTCTGCCGGTTACCGAGGAGGAAAGGGTTACGCGCCGGATTATCTTAGAAGAATCTCCGACCGTAGTGATTCATGTGGTGGATGCCAAGAATATTGACCGGCAATTGTCCCTGACTTTACAACTTATTGAGGCGGGCCTGCCGCTGATTTTGGATTTGAATATTTCCGACGAGGCTGAGGAGCTGGGAATCAAGATTAACTCAAGCCGCCTGTCGCAGGAGTTGCATATCCCGGTCGTAGAAACAGTTTCCACCACTGGCCGGGGAATAGAAGTCTTAAAAGCCATGGTCTTTACCAATGCAGCATAAATTCGCCAAACCTTACGGATATGATGATCCTCTGGAATTGTATTTAAGCCGGATAATCGCCTTTTTGAAATCCGACTACCGGATTACCCAGCGCGCGGTGGCGCTCTTGTTATTGCAGGAAGACGAGGAGATACTGGCTGAGGTAGAGAAGCGGGAGCAGGATTTCCCGGTTATCCGGATGATTGTTAATGAAGCCAAGCGTTATTATTCCCAGCCTTTGAGTTATTTAATCAGTCTGCGCCGGCAGCAGGAGACAAACTTGCTCTGCCGGCGCAGCGTGAGTTTCCCGCAAAAGGAGAAAATCCCTTTTAAAGAGCGCCTGAGCCGGCTGATGATGAATCCCTTTTTCGGCGGGCCGCTTTTATTGGCCGTATTGTATTATTTCCTTTATAAATTCGTCGGGGTCTTCGGCGCCGGCGTGTTAGTGAATTTTCTTGAAGACCATCTCATCATAAGCCGGCT
>JBMONJ010000224.1:0-3152 GCA_049324655.1 Candidatus Omnitrophota bacterium
AAAGAATTAAAGACCAGAGGTTATTCTTTACATATTTTCTTTCTGTGGATTCCTCGCCCGGAATTGGCCATAGCCCGTATCAATGACAGGGTAGCGGAAGGCGGTCAGGACATTCCCGACGAAGATGTCCGGCGCAGATTTACCCGCGGTATCAATAATTTCTTCAGATTATACGAGCCATTACTTGACTCTTGGATGCTATTTGATAATTCCCGGGCAAGGCCAGAGTTGGTTGCGAAGAGGCGTAACGGCATCCGGGAAGTAATAGATGAAAAATTATTTGAAGCAACGCAAAAGATCGTGAGGCCATAAATGAAGAAAAGAATGTCCTTGCAGGATAAGGCTGAAGCTGCGTTGAAAGAAGCGGTGCGCGACGTTGTGAAGCACCATAAAAAAACCGGCCGGCCCTTGGCGGTTTGGGAGAACGGCAAGACAGTGTATATCTCGCCGGATTCGGTAAGGTGAATTAGGTTTTTACTCGCATGCCCCAGCGTTTCCCAAGATTGTGGCCGCGCGGCCACAATTGTAGTGTAAATACGGGTGAGCCGTAGGGCGTAATCAAGTGAGGTGAATTCGTAATTCGGGGGACACAACACTTAATTTGAATTAAGTAATGTGTCCCCAGAAAGCAATGATAGTATAGCATTGAGTATTGTCAATTGCTAAGTTTAACAGAACTCATCTGCGCTCATCTGCGCCCACAAGGAGAACTCAAATGATCAAAGGAGTCGAAGTCATCCCCTTAAAGCAAATCCCCGACGAACGGGGAAAGGTTATGCATATGCTGCGCTCAGACAGCCCGCATTTTGAGAAGTTTGGGGAAATCTATTTTTCAGTGGTGAATCCGCGGGTGGTTAAGGGCTGGCATCTGCATAAAAAGATGACGCTTAATTACGCGGTGGTTTCCGGGATGATAAAGTTGGTGCTGTATGATGCCCGAAAAAATTCGCCTACCAAAGGCGAGATAATGGAGTTGTTTGTGGGCGAAGACAATTATTGTCTGGTTAAAGTTCCGCCGGGGATTTGGAATGGTTTTAAGGGAATGGGAACCAAGCCGGCGATAGTGGCGAATTGCGCAACTATTCCCCATGATCCCAAAGAGATTTCCCGGCTCGACCCGATTAAAAACGACATTCCCTACCACTGGAATATCAAACATGGTTAAGCCCAAAACGCTTTTTTTGACTTCCGGCGGGTTGGTGGGTTCCAATTTATTGGCAGAATTTAAGCGCCAAGGTTTTGCGGTGGTTTCTACGGCAGCCGATACTCCGGAGGATGAGCCGGCGGAGTTTTTGGTGGATGTGACGGATAAAGGGGGCTTGGCCGCGGTATTTTCCGCGGCCAAGCCCCAACAGGTCATCTTAGCCGCCGCGTTTACCAATGTTGACCTTTGTGAAAGCGAGAAGGAAAAGGCCTATCGCATCAATGTTGAAGGCTGCCGTAATGTGGCCGAACTTTGCCAGAGAAATTCTGCCAAAATGGTTTTCTTCTCCTCGGAATATGTCTTTGACGGAAAAAACGGGCCCTATTCTGAAGAAGATATCCCGCATCCCATTAATGTCTACGGACAAACCAAATTGGAAGCAGAGAAAATCGTTGCTGGCCTGCCCGAGCATTTGATTATTCGCACCACGGTAATTTACGGCAAAGAACGTATGGGAAAAAATTTTGCCTTTCGGCTGGTAAATTCTCTGCGCCAAGGCATATTAGTAAAGGTTCCCAATGATCAGATTAGCTCGCCCACTTATGCGCCAGATTTAGCTCGCGCTGTCGGTGAGTTAGTTAAAAAAGAAAAGCTTGGAATTTACAATGTGGTAGGCAGCGAGGTCATCAGCCGCTATGATTTTGCCTTAAGAGTTGCTGAGGTTTTTGGCCTGAATAAAGATTTGCTTATTCCGGTAACCACCGCCGAGTTTAAACCCGCAGCAGCGCGGCCTTTAAAAGCCGGATTAAAAATTGACAAGGTAGAGAGAGACACCGGTCTTAAGATTCCTTCAATAGAGAACTCGCTTAAGCGCTTTAAGGCAGAACTCAATGGATAAATACCGTCAGGCAGTTTTACAAAAGGTAAAAGAGTTTTATCGTAAGGAACATAAACCCAAACCGTTCATTCCGGGAAGGACTTATATTCCTTATGCTGGGCGGGTGTTTGATGAGAAAGAAATACTCAACTTGGTGAGCTCGGCTTTGGACTTTTGGCTGACTGCCGGAAGGTTTTGCGCGGCCTTTGAAAAACAGCTTGCCGCGCAATTGAAAAGAAGATTCTGTTTATCCTGTAATTCCGGCTCCTCGGCAAATCTCTTGGCAATTACCGCGCTGACTTCGCCATTACTCGGTAAAAGGAAGCTTAATCCCGGCGATGAAGTAATCACCACTGCTTGCGGATTTCCCACCACTTTAAATCCTATTATCCAGAATGGATTGATGCCGGTTTTCGTGGATATCGAATTGGGAACTTACAATCTGGACACCGGCTCACTTAAAAAGGTCTTGTCCAAAAAAACCAAGGCCATTGTGGTGGCGCATACCTTGGGTAACCCTGCGGATATTCCGACGATAAAAGATTTCGCCGGGAAACATAATCTTTGGTTAATAGAAGATAATTGCGATGCCTTAGGTTCGACTTTTAATGGCCAGCCAACAGGAAGCTTTGGAGAGCTTTGCACCCAGAGTTTTTATCCCGCGCACCATATTACCACTGGCGAAGGCGGTGCAGTGTTAACCGATGATCCGCTTTTGGCGCGCATTGTCGCGTCTTTTCGCGACTGGGGACGGGATTGCTGGTGCGGTACGGGAGAAGACAATACTTGCGGAAAAAGATTCAAACAGAAATTTGGCCGGCTGCCTTTTGGGTATGACCATAAATATGTTTATTCGCATATTGGTTACAACTTGAAGCTAACCGAGATGCAGGCGGCGATTGGTTTGGAGCAATTGAAGAAATTGCCGGAGTTTGTGCGAAAGAGAAAAGAGAATTTTAAATTTCTTTGTGGGCGTCTGCGGCAGTATGAGAGATTCTTATTGCTGCCGCAGACGCCCAAATCCGCCTGTCCCAGCTGGTTCGGCTTGCCCATTTTGGTCAAGCCGAATACGAATTTGCGCCGCCCCCCACTGGTAGAATTCTTGGAGGGGCGGCGCATCTCCACCCGCAT
>JBMONJ010000225.1:0-3128 GCA_049324655.1 Candidatus Omnitrophota bacterium
CATAGCCGGAGCCAATGGTTGCGCCGCCGGCAACTGCTAATTTATTCTGGGGATTACCAGTACCTATACCCACATTCCAGGATAAATCCTTAGGATAAAGAAAGAAACCTGCAGCTGGCGGCACAGCATTATCCAATACCCAATATCCCGCAGCTTCCCAGTTACCGCTGCCGTCGCAGACCTTTAAGGTGTTGTCGTCGGAAGAATCCACAAACATCACTCCGGCATGCTCAGCGTCGCAAGGGACTACCGGCGGAGAATGGGGATAAAGCTGGAGCTCATTATAACTGCCGTAAGGCGCGGGATAATAAGTGGTGATGGTCATTTCTTCGGCAAGAACAAATGAGGACATTAAAAGCAGCAGAAACAGCGTCAGACTTAAGGATTTGTTTATGGCGCCCATTGCGCACTCCCTTTCTTGGCTCAAAAACCGCCTATAAAATCAGCGCCCGGCTTGGCCTTGCCCAACAACCGGTCAAGCTTCTGTTTTATCCTGATTTCCGGTTGGGCCTGGATATTTTTTAATTCCTTAATCGCTCCTGCAAAGCCTTGGGGTCTTTTTTTGCCGGCGCCGGATTATCCGCTTTTTGAAATTTATTTTCCCGATTTCTTGTCTATCTTTTCGGCGGCAGGAAGCCATCCTAATCTCTGGGCCAGTTCCCGGTTTAGCGTGCCATCAGGCATAAGAATGCCATTATTTATAAGCAACCTGCGGTTTAAGCCCTTATTTAACTGAGCGTAATAACTATCCGTTGGCAAGACAATAAATCTTGATTCAAAACCGTGGATGTCTTTTGTTTCATCAGGTCGAAAATGGCGATTTTCCTGAATCGGCTTAGACCTCTCGTAACCGCCGCGCACCGCAATGACCATATATCCGAATTCCGTATCCTCTCCCTTTTCTATGGCCGCAATATCTATTTGTTTAGGGGAACGTTTTTCTACATAAAGCGAAGCCCGGCCATACGGCGTAAGAGTCACATTGTAAGGAGCATCGGTAGAGGCCACCAGTTGAAAATCTTCCGGTACCTCAATCGTTGCCTTGCCATTTTTCAATTTTCCCTCACCCGTAAAAAATACATTATTATCCCGGCCTTCAAAAAAGGCATAAACGATTTCTTTGACAGGGTCAGTGGGATGCGGTTGGACAAAGGCTCCGCCGCCTTTGGTTAAGAGCCCGGTGATATTTACATTACCCTCAAAATATCCGGCATATGCAGTGCCGAAACCATAGACCCCATAGGTAGAACCTCCACCAAATACTCCGGTTGTATTGCCCTCAAAATACCCTCCGTAAGGGCCATTACCGTAAACGCCAAAAGTGCCGCCAAAACCCTCAACGCCTTCAAAATCACCCCAGCCGCTCACGCCCGCCCAACCACCATTACCGCTGACACCCGTCCCATCACCACCGCCGAAAACTCCTACATCAAAAGGAAAACTGCTACCAATCCCGGAGATAGCGGAGTTGCCCGCGCCATTTCCGCCTACGCTTAATAACGAGTAGGGTTCAGTGGTGCCAAAACCTGCTTTGCCCTCGACCAAAAGCCCCATTGATGGCGCACCAGAATAGGTGCCGATGCTCACCCCACCCAACACATTAAGTCTATCTGAAGTGCCATAACTTCCTATCCCCACATTACCTTCTACTGCCAACCCATCAACTGGCGCAGTGTGTCCTTCCGCAAAAGTCGAACCGATTATCATATTACCGGCAACGGCGAGTCTGGTCTGCGGATCACCGGCCCCAATTCCTACTAAACCACCTGGCCTAATATTTACCGCCCGCCAACCGTCTTCAGTATGCAGCGATAAGCCATTCCCTGAACTGGGAGCCTGCATAGAGCCACCGCCTCCTCCGGCATTATTTATGTATAGACCCGGAGCACTGCCCCCATCCGTGGACTGCACTTGGAGAAGACGATTAGTATCCCCGGCTACGGTTAATTTATATCGGGGGTCTGCGGTTCCAATGCCCACATTCCAACCCAAATCCCGCGGATATAATTTTATGGAAGGTGAAGTGGCAAGCGTATCATCAAGTACCCAATATCCCGCAGCTTCCCAGTTGCCGCTGCCGTCGCAGACCTTTAAGGTGTTGTCGTCGGAAGAATCCACAAACATCACTCCGGCATGCTCAGCGTCGCAAGGGACTACCGGCGGAGAATGGGGATAAAGCTGGAGCTCATTATAACTGCCGTAAGGCGCGGGATAATAAGTGGTGATGGTCATTTCTTCGGCAAGAACAAATGAGGACATTAAAAGCAGCAGAAACAGCGTCAGACTTAAGGATTTGTTTATGGCGCCCATTGCGCACTCCCTTTCTTGGCTCAAAAACCGCCTATAAAATCAGCGCCCGGCTTGGCCTTGCCCAACAACCGGTCAAGCTTCTGTTTTATCCTGATTTCCGGTTGGGCCTGGATATTTTTTAATTCCTTAATCGCAGCCTCAGCCCGGCTAATGCGCTGGTCAATGCGCAATAGCTCATCATCTACTTCAGCCTTTACTAAAGGAGACAACTGACTTTCCGCCGAGGCCGCGTCAATTTTCTTTTGGCGAAAGTCCTGAAGAATAGCTGAGATTTGCTGCTGGCGCTCTTGACGCGCTACCAAACGGTTATATTCTTCGGGATTGGTCTGTTTTATTCGCTCGAGCATTTGCGCCTGACGCTGCTCCATTTCCTCGCGCATCTTCTCTAATTGCTCTTGCATTGCCTTAAGGTCTTTCTTTGCCGGCGCTGGTTTATCCGCCGCCTGCGCCAGACCCAAGAAAGTTAAACCAATCACTACCGCCAAACCAACAGCCATTACTTTTAATTTTTTGGAATTCATTTTTAATCCCTCCCTATTCTTGCAATTTATCAATCTTTTCTTCCAAGGCCTTAACCCGCGCCTCCAATTGTTCGTTAGCCTTAATCCGCTTATTCAGCTGCTCAATATAGATATGCGCCTTTTCTAATTCTTCCAGAAGCCCGCGGCTTTGCGCGCCCACCTCGACGATATACTTGCCGTCTTTATCTTTGACTACTTGCGGAATTCCTTTTAGGCGTTGGTTCTTCCACATAAAAGCTGCGTGCTCTTCAATGGATTCTAATTTATAATCCGGGCTAAAGACATAATCGGGATGCA
>JBMONJ010000226.1:0-3116 GCA_049324655.1 Candidatus Omnitrophota bacterium
GCTCTTCATATAAACCCAACATCTCATCAATTGTCGGCTTCCAATCTTCAAATCGAGGGTATGGCTTTAATTGATTGACTACGAGCAAATCTTTTTCGATCTGCACTAACCGCGATCCATCATCATCATTAATAAATTGTATTCTCTGGTTGCCGCGCAAGACCCTTGAGCCTTGCGTATCCCTTGCTACACTGACTTCCACGCCAATCTGTTCTAATTCTTTTTTCTTCGGATAGACATCTTTAATTTGTTCGAAAAATAAACCCGGTAAAGTACTATCCCATCTTGACTCATCAAAGAATATCTCACATAAAGCTTCTACTACCGAGGATGCTTATATTTTCTGCCCATTTATTCACCTTTCAAATTATATGAATCAACCGGCCTGCTCTTCCACCTCCGATGAATCCAACCCCATTCCTGCGGATACCTGCGGATATAAGTTTCGATTATTTTGGTAATCCGGCTGATGTTGTGTCGGATAGTCGCTTCGTTATTATCTTTTTCTTCGATATGCAACGCCGGCTCAATGATTATCCGGTGCGTATCGTCCTTTTCTCTGACAATGAACATCGGCAAAATCGGCGCGCCGGTACGCTGGGCAAAAATTACCGGGCCGGTGGCCGTGGCAGCCTGCCTTCCAAAGAAATCCACGAACACTCCTCCGCTGCCGAAATTCTGGTCTAAAGGAATAAATAAGAATTCGTTGTTGCGCAAGGCCCTTATGCTTTTATCCACGCAGGCCTTGCGCGGCGTGCTGTAAATAGAGTTTAACCCTAAGCGTGTCCTCTGCTCCTGAAACTCCTGCTCCATTTTCTCGTCGCGCGCAAAGCGGATAATCGCATTGGTCTTAATGCCTTCCTGCACTAACTTTAAAAGCATTAAGGGAAAACTTCCGAAGTGGGCGCTGACGCCAATGACCCCTTTGCCTTCTTTAAAGGCGGCACCCAAGTTTTCCCGACCGGAAATCTTGACCTTGTCCTTAATTAACCGGGGATGCTCCATCAGATAAATCAGCTCGACCATTCCCTTGGCCATAATCATAAAACATTCTTTGGCCAGTGCTTTAATTTCTCGCGGGCTTTTTTCTTGACCAAAGGCAATGGTCAAACTTTCCAAGGCAATACGGCGCTGCTTAACCGCAAGCCAATAACCCATTCTGGCCATTCCTAAAGCAAAGCCGTACATCGCCTTTTCCGGCAATATCTTGATTATCAAAGAGCTGACCCGGAAAGCCCGCCGGGCTAATCCGCGCTTAAATTTCTTGCTGAAGTCTTTAAAATTCATTTATTCAAAGCGTAATTATAGCAAATGCGCCGGAATATGCAATCTCACAGTTTGTAACCAATCTTACGCAAAAATTCCTTGCGCCATTTTATTCCGTCCGGGCCTTCCACTCCTTTGGGTTTGGCGCCGTCAATCACTCCGAGAATGCCGCGGCCGGTCTCACTTTCGGCGACAATTACCTCCAGCGGGTTGGCCGTGGCCGCAAACAGATTACACACTTCGGCCACGTCCTTAATGGCATTCAACACATTCACCGGAAACCCTTGGCGCAGGCAAACGATAAAACAATGGCCTGCGCCCACATTCAGCGCATTCACCGCAGCGAGTTTTCTCAATTCCTCGTCATTACCTTCGGTGCGCACCAAACAGGCGCCGGAAGACTCGCAAAACGCCAGACCAAATTTCATCTGCCCCACAGTTTCCACAATCGCCTCGTAAATATCCTCGACGGTCTTGATAAAATGCGCTTGGCCGAGAATCACGTTCACATCCTCGGGCTTGTTAATTTTAACTGTCTTGATTTCCATTAGCTCACCTCAGTAGTTACCCACGGACTAAAGTCCGTGGAACTCTGCCCTTCGGGTTTGTAGCCAAATTTTCCCTTCCTATCGGGCTGGCTATCAAATCGGCTATCTGCAAGCCGATGATATTTTCTTTTTTATCCTTGATGGAAAGCTGGGCAATCCATTCTTTTACTCGAGAAGCAGAAATATAGCTCGTCCCCTGCACTTTAAGGTTTAAGAATGCCAGCTCCAATTCATATCCAAAATGCTATTCCTCGACTCGGCAATTATTATCCCCGACCGGTTTATTTCTTCAAGCTCAAAAACAAAACGCTCCACTATGCAGTCCAAAGACAGCATATAAGGGTCTATCGCCGCCAGCCCATACTTCTTAAAATGCTCATCCTTTTTAATGGCGCAGGCCAAAATCTTATAATCCAATCTACTTAAAACGGCGTTGACTTTATCGTAAAAATTCTTCCTAAACTCCGTTTCCACAACGCGCTCAAAGCCATTTCGGTTATGCGTTATATCCTCAGTATGCAAAATAATCTTTTCATTACCCAATAATTCCCGCTTGAAGGCCTTAACCTCCGGCACGACCACATCTTCATAATAACCCATCTCAAATACGCAACCGGCGAGAACAAACATCGGATATTGCGGGTCAATCTTGCTTAAACTGTGGTCGCCGGATTCATCTAAAAACAGAACTAATCCGCTCTTTTTCTTAGGCATCATAATGATTCCCGTTTTAAGACGAATATCACTGCGCCATTCTTCTGGCAAGGTTATTTTCCAAAAGCAGATTGTTCAAATAAATCTCGCCGATAAAGATATCGGCGAGGTAGCGGTCGTATTTGTCCGAGCGGCTGGAGCGGACGATTATCCAGTCCGTTTCTTTAAGAAGCGACTGCACTAAGGCCTTGGCCTTTTCGCCGGCTGCAGTGTTTATTTCCGGGCAGTCTATTCCGCGTAAACGCAGCACTTGCCGGCTCCAAGAATCGAAGCCTAAGTCAAGGCGCACCTTTAAAGTATCCCCGTCAATAACCTTTTCCACCCGCGCTTGGTAAGTGTAAAGGTCTTTTATGGTTCGCTTGCCGGAATAGAATTTGTAGGCGTCTTCAGCGGGACGGGATTCGACAATGGCGCCTTCGGAAAAATTCGCAGCTTGGCGAGATTCAATATTGCGAAAGAATCCAAATCCCAAATCAATCAATAAATCCGATTCATCCTTGTTTGAACCAAGGATTTTTCTTTTGACCAACTGGTAGGTGTAGAGCCGGCCGCGCAGAGGGGTTAAAGGAGTCTGGGGGGGGGTGGGGG
>JBMONJ010000227.1:0-3095 GCA_049324655.1 Candidatus Omnitrophota bacterium
GCCGTGGATATTGACGAAGACGGCGCGCTGATAGTGCGAGACGACCACGGGCTTATGGAGCGGGTGGTTTCCGGGGATGTGGTGCGGGTGAGGTAATGTAAACTAACGCTGGAAGGTATAGTTGACAATGAGCGCCCCTTATTATAAGATGATAAGGGGTTTTTGTTCGCCTTAATAAAACGGTGGGCGAACAACCCCGACGAGTGTCGGGAAATTGTCGCAAGAGAATTTCCCGATATCTCACGAGTCGGGGTAAACAGATTGCGGAGTTTGATTTGAGCGAGAATTTAGTAGAAAAGATTCTATCCGGCCAGGAGATTTCTAAGGAAGAGGCGCGAGGTTTATTGGAGACTTCCCAAACGGATTTGCCGCAGCTCTTCTCAAGCGCGGAAAAACTTTGCCGTAATTTTCAAGGCGACCGGATAAGTCTCTGTAGTATAACCAGCGCCAAGACCGGCAAATGCCCGGAGGACTGCGCCTTTTGTTCCCAATCTAGCTATCACCAGACGCAAATTGTCACTCATCCGCTTATCAGCCTGCGGGAAATCTTGGAGCGCTGCCAAGCTGCTTTTGAAAATGGCGCCGACCGTTTCTGTATTGTGATTTCTGGCCGGGGCATTGAATCCGAAGAGGAATTAGAAGTTATCTGCCGGGCTTTTTCCGAAATGAAAACCCGGTTCCCTCAGTTAAGACGCGACGGCTCTTTGGGCACGCTCAATCGGCGAACCGCGGAAAAATTAAAGGCTGCGGGATTAGAGCGTTATAATCACAACCTTGAGACTACCGAGAAATTCTTTCCCAATATCTGCACCACCCACACCTTTGCCGACCGGCTAAAAACTATCCAAATTCTAAAGGAGCTGGGAATTGAGGTTTGCTGCGGAGGGATTTTTGGTTTGGGCGAGGCTCCAGAGGACCGCATTGAATTCGCCTTTACCTTAAAAGAATTGGATGTAGACTGCGTGCCGCTTAATTTTTTAAATCCTATCGCCGGCACGCGTTTAGGTGACAGCCTTCACCTTGACCCGTGGGAACTTTTAAAGACCGTGGCGGTATTGCGTTTTATCCTGCCTCAAAAAGAAATCCGCATCTGCGGCGGCAGGCAGCAGAATTTAAAAGATTTGCAGTACCTCATTTATTCTGCCGGCGCCAATGCGATAATCAGCGGAAATTATCTCACGACTTCCGGCACGCCACCCGAAGAAGATATCGCGACGATTCATCGGCTTGGGTTAAAGACGGTAAGAGAGGAAGTATAAATCAAAAATCAAAATCAATTTCATTTTTGACGAAACTAAATCACTTATGCCAGAAGAATACTTTAAAAATTATCTTGCACAATTAGAATCGCAGGGCTTGTTAAGGAGTCTGCGCGAAGTTTCCTCGGCGCAGGAGGAAACTATTATCATTGACGGCAAAAAGGTCTTGAATCTTTGCTCTAATAATTATTTGGGGCTGGCGAATGACCGCCGGTTAAAACAAGCGGCAGTTGCGGCAATAAAAAAATATGGAGTGGGCGCTGGCGCCTCGCGCTTAGTCTGCGGGAATTCCCGTCTGCATAGGGAATTAGAGGAAAGGCTCGCGGCTTTTAAAGGCGCGCAAAAATGCTTGGTTTATACCAGTGGTTACGCAGCCAATTTAGGAATTTTAAGCGCCATAGTCGGCCGCGATGATTTAGTTTTCGCGGATCGCTTGAACCACGCCTCTTTGAATGACGGGGTAATTTTAAGCCGGGCGGAATTTAAACGTTATCCGCACAAAGATATTGCGGCCTTGGAGGAAATGCTTAAAAAGGCTGAAGGGAAGAGAAAATTAATCGTAACCGATACGGTATTTAGTATGGATGGGGATGTGGCGCCTTTGCCGGAAATTGTTTCGCTTGCGAAGAAATATTCGGCTATGGTAATGGTGGATGAGGCGCACGCCTTCGGGGTCTTAGGCAAATCCGGCAAAGGCGCCCTCGAGCATTTCAACCTCGAAAAAGAAATTGCTATTCAAATGGGCACTCTAAGCAAGGCGGTTGGTGCTTTGGGCGCGTATGTCTGCGCGGATGAACCACGCATTGATTTTTTGATTAACCGCAGCCGGGGATTTATTTATACTACGGCTTTGCCGCCCGGCCTTTGCGCTGCGGCTATGGCTGCGGTTAAGATAATTGAGAAAGATTACGGTTTACGCCAGAGGCTGCTGGAAAATGCCGATTTCCTGCGCCGGGAATTACAGGATATTGGATTTGATACTGGCGCAAGTCAGACTCCGATTATTCCCGTGATTACTAAGGATGATAAGTTGACAATGGAATTCAGCCGCCGCTTGTTTAGGGCCGGGATTTTTGTGCCAGGTATCCGTCCGCCAACGGTGCCACCGGGTGAGGCGCGTTTAAGAATCACGGTAATGGCTACTCATAAGAAAAACGAATTGGAGCGCGCGCTCGCTGCTTTTAAAAAAATCGGCCAGGACTTGGGAATAATATGAGCGCCGCGCCACTTATTTTTCTGCACGGTTGGGCAGCCAGCAAAGAAGTCTGGCGGTTGCAGAAGGAATTGGGAAGGGACTTTAGAATATTTTTCGTTGAGCTGCGCGGCCACGGCAGCTCACCGTGGCAAAATTCCCGCACCTTGCTTAAGGATTTTACCCAAGACCTGCGGGAATTTTGCCGGCAGAAAAAGATTAGAGCCGCGCATTTTGTCGCCTGGTCAATGGCAGGCCATATTATCCTCGAGCTTGCCAAGGAAAATCCGCAGCTGCTTGCCTCGGCGGTCTTGGTAAACTGCACATCAAAGTTATTAAATTCTGCCGGATACTCCTGTGGTATAAGCGCCGGGAATTTAAATTGGCTGCGCAGAAAACTAAACCTGAATCCCGCAGCGGCCTTGGATGAGTTTAGGATGTATATGTTTAGCCCGGAGGAAAAGCAGGCGGAGAATTTCCCGCAGGTATGGGATATCCTTGCACAAATTCCTCTGCCGCATTCTGAAGCGCTGAGATTGGGTCTGGATTTGTTGGAGAGGGAAGATTTACGCAGCCGGCTGGAAGAGGTTGTTGTCCCGACGTTGATTATCTCCGGAGATAATGACTCGATAACTCCTCCAGCC
>JBMONJ010000228.1:0-3091 GCA_049324655.1 Candidatus Omnitrophota bacterium
CTTCTTCGCCATAGCCTCAAGCGTTCCCTGCGCCATACCAAGGCTTACCCCGCTATCGCCAGTAAAGTCACGGGTAACCCATTTCTTTTCTGGATTGGACAGCATTCTCCTCAGAATAAAAGTCGCTTTATCTGCAAAAATATTCGTTCCATTTGTATGTCCATTCATAATGTTCACTCCTTTTTATTGTTCAGTAACTACTGAACAATATATACTAACTGAACATTAAAGTCAAGTTATTTTATGGCGAAGTAAAAGGTATGCGCCATTGTCACAAAAACTATCTACTTTTTGTGACAAATATTCACCGATTGGAAATGTCCACTGGCGAGTGGATATTTTGACTTAGTGGACATTTTCATGTCACTCCATGTCACTAAAAATTGCCCTTTTAGGCCCTCTTTGGAAGCCAGTTTTTGACCCGAAAATGGCTTGTTTCCCGACGATAAACACTGTTTCTGCCCTGTTCTGACGGAAAGCCGAGGTAGCCCAATTTCATTGAAATTGAAATGGATTTTTTATACTACAATCACTGACGACCTGCGCCTCGCCCGGCCCTCACCCAAGCCCCCCTTCCAAGGACCCGCGGCCGCCTCCAAGCATAAAAAATCCCTATGATCATAGGCCATAGGGTTTGAGATCCTTCGCTCGCCACAGCCTACCCCTATTAAATATTTTGCTCCATGTTCATTATTATGAAGCTTGAGTCTTTCATTTAAATCATTCGTGTAACCGCTATAATAACTTCCGTCCCGGCATTCCAGAATATAGACATAAAATCTCCCGCTCCTTTTAAACTTCTTCTTCCTTAAACTTGCTGCTGGGTAAATTTAGGTACGTGTCCCCGGAATTCACCAGTAACTCATTGCTTGATCCTGTTAATTTCTCCTTCTGCCGTCCTTAATTTCTCTAAAACACTTTCAAAAGACGGCGGGTCTTCAAAAAACATTTCCTGCATTTGCCGATAGTCATCATTTAACTGAACAAGATGCTCATCTTGAGGCATTAATCGCAAACTACCGGGCTTTGCTAAATCATAACGCGCCTTACTGTCTTTGAAAAATAAGGCCTTATGTTCTGCGACTTTTATCAATAGGTCAATATTCTGAATGGCTTTGCCATAAATAGAAGAACCAACCATCTCGCCTACATCGTAGTAGTGACGCGACATCCTTGCTCTCAACTTTGAGCCATTGCTTATTGCATGCAGTATTGTCGCTTTTTCCCAAAAGGTTCTTTCTGCCCCCAAAACGCGCACCTGCGTGCTTTCAATAGTCACCTTACCGGCCGCATTAGAAACATAAGGTTTAACAGATATAACCTCAACAGGCCAATGCTCCGATCGCGCGCCGAGTTCAAGCTTTACAACGGGTTGAACATAACCGCTCTTGCCATTGTCGATAACGCTGGGGTACGTAAATAAAACGGTTTGTTTATCCAAATCATCAGAATCCAGTTTTATCTCCCATTTTCCTATGGTAGATAAAGCGGAGCCAATTTTATCCTTCAGCTCAGGAATGATCACATCACCAATCTTTTCTTGGCACGCCTGTTTCAAACGATCCAGCCTTCGCTGATTTTCTTTACTGCTTTGTTTTCTATCGGGCTCAATTGATTCTTGGCTTGTTAAAAAAGTCCTTTCGATTGAAACATCAACATCTTCGGAAAACCGCTTGATAACGTTATAGCACTTAGAAAGCGACGTGCCTCCCTTGAACGTCAAGTGATTGCCTGATTTAGGCAATGAAAAAAGCATTTTGAGTATCCAGCATACCCAAAAATCTTTTTCGATAAGTTGAGGCGTGACATCTAATTCATTCGCGACGACATCAAAATATACTTTTTTATCCGAACCCTTTAATAACAAAAAATTATCCATAAACCTCTCACTTCACTCTTGTATTTTTCTAAAGATATTTCCTATCCATGCTGGCGCATAACGAATATCATTCATAAGCGTGCTTTTATCGGCATCGGATAATCGTCTTTTAAGTCTTGCAATGACAGTTGGATCTATATTAACCTGCTTTAAATAACGCAGGGCTTGAATGACTAATCCGCTTATCCGTCCGGCTGTTGCCATGTTTTTCGGCGTTGTTCTTTTTAAAACAATCTTCCGTTTACCTACTTGTACTTTCCTATTGGGACCGTCAGTGAGAAAAACGATCTTTGCCGGAACCTGCTCTGTTAATCCTAACAGATTGGCGGCATATGCGCCGGAAGGCTGAATTTTCAAGTTGTCTCGTCCCACCAATGCTTGTGCAATACGATCATAATTAGGCGGAAGATCGCCAAAATCCGGATGTTTTACGGGATAATCGTACAATCCTCGAGACAGACGACGTATAGTCCCTGACTTAGTCAAACGTCCCAGCGTTTGATCTACCGCCATACGGCTTCCAAGGTCAAGAAAATGTATTGGAGTAAAGACCCAACCCCTATGCCGACTGTATATCCTGCTAAGTATCATATTCTCAATGCTTTGCGCCATTTATTCCACCTCTATTTTGTCAGAAATAATATACACTTTTTCTGACAAGATGTCAAGCTAATTTTTACGTTTCCCTAAAGAAAAATCCCTATTTCTACGCCTCCCGGAGTAGCCATAGGGAAATCAGATCCTACCAACGCCTCCGCAAGGCTTGCCATCGTCCTTCGACAAAGTTCAGGACTGGTGCGTCTATAAGGTGGACAATGGCCAGCCCCAACTTTTAAGGTAAATCTTTTTTGACATAATACCCATCGATAAAAATTGGCTTCTAAAGGTAAGCTATTTTAACACAAAATGAGTTTGATATAAATAGAAAGTAAGCAGGAGTCTTTAGGCAAGGCATAAAAAAACTGGACACTTGGGTCCAGTTTTTTTTAATATTGGCTAAATGTTAGCTAAAAATCTACCTCATCATTTTTTTCGTCTCAAAATTAATCCTGCAATCCCTAATCCCAAAAGTGAAAGGCTTGCGGGTTCGGGGAATTCTGAGTAGCCACCACCGCTTTCATAAGCAATATCGTCGCCGAGCTGATAACAGACCGGCTAGACCGGTGCCTAACAGCAACAGAGTCCCCGGCTCCGGTATGGGCGTATTATAGT
>JBMONJ010000229.1:0-3090 GCA_049324655.1 Candidatus Omnitrophota bacterium
AAGTTCCCAGATACATTGGATTGCGCGTTAAGGCATACGGCCCGCCGGTAATCAGGCTTCTGCCTTCGCGGGAAAATTCCTTTTTAAAATTGCGCGCGCTAATGCGCAGCAGCTGGCCAAAAACTACCAGCGTCATACCCAAACCATCCAGAAAATAATCCAATAGCTTGGGCTTGGACCGGTAGAAAAACCAGCCTAAGAATATTAAGGTAAAGGTCAGAAATACTGATAATATCCCGTCGATCTTTAATCTACGTTTCATATTTCTGGCATTTGGGGCACAGGTAAGTTCCCCGTCCCCCCAAAACTATTTTTTTTATTTTCCCGGCGCACCTCAAACAAGACTGGCCTTCCCGGCCGTAAATCTTCAAATGCGGCACATATTCTCCGGCTGCGCCGGATAGCTGCACATAATTATCCACCGAGGAGCCTTTAAAACGGATGGCCTCGTTGAGCGTGTCTTTGATTTCCTTAAAGAGTTTTGTTCTTTCCTCTTCATTCAAGCGGTTCGCCGGGCGTTGGGGATGAATCCCGGCCCTGAACAACGCCTCATTGGCGTAGATATTGCCCACGCCGGAAATAAACTGCTGATCCATTAAAAGTAATTTGATTTTGGTTTTCTTCGCGTTAAGCATTCGCGAGAAGTCTTCGGGCTTTAACGCAAATGGCTCGGGCCCCAGGCTTTTTATGTAATCCAAATCTGCGTAATTATCCAAAAGGCTTAAACCGCCGAACATCCGGTAGTCGTTAAAATCCAGCCACTTGCCGTCGGAAAGCTTAAAAGCTACCCGTGAAGATTTGGCCGCGCCGGGATATATGAGCTGGCCGGTCATCCCCAATTGTATCACCAAATCCTTATGATTGGATAGCCTTAATATTAGGGCCTTGCCGCGGCGAATGATGGTTTGAATGATGGCGCCGGCGGCAGCCTTGGCAAAATCCTTGGCCGCCGGCGCCCTTATCACCTTTGGCGTACGGATAAAAACCTCGACGATCTTCTGGTTTAAGACCGCCGCTTCCAATTCTCTCTTTAGCGTCTCTGCTTCCGGCAGCTCAGGCATGATACTCCTGCAAAGATCTTACCTCTAAATCGTTTTTCTTTAGCACCTCAATCGCGCCGACCGACGCGTAAGCGCCGGGGATGGTGGTTATGCAAGGAATGCCGTGCATGATCGCATGAGAGCGGATCCTAACCTCGTCCTTACGCGGTATTCTGCCCGACGGAGTATTAATGATTAAGGCAATCCCGTTTTGCAGCATAAGGTCAATGATATTCGGATGGCCCTCGGAAAGCTTGGGCACGGCCGATACCTCTATTGCTTGGCTTTTTAAGAAATCAGCCGTGCCCGCGGTCGCCACTAACTTAAAACCCATTTGCCGCAATTTTTTCGCCAAGGGAATTATGGCCGGCTTGTCCTTATCCTTTAGACTTAAAAATACCGTCCCGCCGGTCGGCAAGTTTTGCCCGGCTGCCAACTGACTTTTTAAATATGCCCGGCCAAAATCCCGGTCTATTCCCATAACCTCCCCGGTAGACTTCATCTCCGGCCCTAAAATAATATCTACGCCGGGAAAACGGCTGAAAGGAAACACTGATTCTTTTACCGAAATATGTTTGGGAGTAATCTCCGCGGTAAATCCCAATTCCTTTAATTTCTTTCCCGCCATCACCTTAGCCGCGAGCTTAGCCAGCGGCACGCCAATGGCCTTGCTGACAAAAGGCACGGTGCGCGAGGCGCGGGGATTTACCTCCAAGACATAAACCTGATTATCTTTTACTGCATACTGAACATTCATCAGGCCCACCACTTTCAATTCCTTAGCCATAGCATAAGTGGCCTGACGAATTTCCTCGATAATGCGCAACGACAGCGAATACGGCGGCAGGACCATTGCCGCATCTCCGGAATGCACACCAGCCTCTTCAATATGTTCCAATATGCCGCCAATAACCAAGGTCTCCCCGTCGGCAATCATATCCACATCCACCTCAATGGCGTCTTCCAAAAATTTATCAATGAGAATCGGGTGCTCGGGGCTGACCTCGCTGGCCTCTTTAATAAATTTCTCCAAGACTTCTTCGCTATACACAATCTCCATTGCCCGGCCGCCCAAGACATAGGAAGGCCTCACCAAAACCGGATAACCAATTTTGCGCGCGACTTCCTTGGCCTCGCTAAAGGTAAAGGCAGTGCCATTTTGCGGCTGGCGCAGATGTAATTTATCCAAAAGCTGTTTGAATTTTTCGCGGTCTTCGGCAATGTCAATATTCTCCGCAGTGGTCCCGATAATTTTTAATCCTGCCTTTTTTAAGGGAATGGCCAGATTCAACGGGGTCTGTCCGCCCAACTGCACAATTACTCCGTCGGGCTTTTCTACATCGGCAATGTTTAAAACATCTTCGCGGGTTAACGGCTCAAAGAAAAGCTTGTCCGAGGTGTCATAATCCGTGGAAACCGTCTCGGGATTGGAATTGACCATAATGGTCTCATAACCCAATTCTTTCAGGGCAAAAGAGGCGTGCACGCAGCAATAATCGAATTCAATGCCTTGGCCGATACGGTTAGGCCCGCCCCCCAAGATTATGATTTTCTGCTTGGGGTTGGGGCGGGCCTCATCTTCCTTTTCATAAGTAGAATAAAAATACGGCGTGTACGCCTCAAACTCCGCAGCGCAGGTGTCCACGAGCTTATAGACGGACTTAATCCCTAACTTACAACGGTATTCACGAATTTTCTCCTCGCTGCTCTTAAAAATTTTTGCCAGCTGCCGGTCGCTAAAACCCATTTGCTTGGCCTTCAATAACAAGTCAGAAGACAAACTTTGGCTACAGGCTTCAGGCGCCACGCTACAGGCGCTATCTGCTTGCAGCTTGCAGCTTGCAGCTTGCAGCTCTTTTTCCAACTCCACAATCTCCTTAAGATTCTGCAAAAACCAGCGGTCAATTTTGGTCAGAGAAAAAATTTCTTCAATGGACATTCCTTGACGCAGCGCTTCAGCTACATAAAATATCCGCTCGCGGTTAGGCGAGGCCATCTTTTCCTTGAGCTCTCCTTTTTCCTTCAAGCTGTCTAATCCCGCCTTGCCGGT
>JBMONJ010000230.1:0-3060 GCA_049324655.1 Candidatus Omnitrophota bacterium
GCTTTACCGTCAACGACGAAGCCGAGGACTTAAAAAATCTGCTTAATCTCCCAAGGCCGGCAGAAAGAGTCGAGGCCTTTGATATCTCTAATCTTGCCGGCACCGAGGCCGCGGGTTCAATGGTAAGTTTCTTTAAGGGCAAGCCGGATAAAAATAATTACCGGCGTTTTCGTATTAAGACGATTGAAGGAATTGACGATTACCGGATGCTCGCCGAGGTGGTTAACCGGCGCTATTGCCGGTTGCTTAAGGAAAACCGGAAAATGCCTGACCTGATTCTGGTTGACGGCGGCCGGGGCCATCTCTTGACCGCGCTTAATGTGCTTAATAAACTTGGGGTGTCTATTCCCCTGATAAGCATTGCCAAGCAGGAAGAAAACCTTTATACTAAAGATCACGAACTGCCGATAAGATTAAAGGCTAACCGGCCGGCGGCGAATCTCCTGTTGAGAGTCCGCGATGAGGCGCATCGTTTTGCGCTGGGCTATCACCGTCTGCTGCGCCGCAGGAAATTTTTACGGGAGGGCAGGCAATGAAGACCATTCTTATCGTTGACGACGAGAAAGACATCCGCGAGCTGCTGCAAAAGAAATTGGAGAAAGAAGGTTATGGCACAATGGTCTTTGAAAACGCCAGCGAGGCCCTGAATATGTGCCGGGTCAGGAGGCCGGATTTGATTTTGTTGGACATCGTGATGCCGGATATGAACGGTTATGAATTTGCCCGCAAATTATACGCGGATAAAGACACGCAGGGAATCCCGATAATCTTTCAGACCGGCAAGGACTTACAGCCGCAGGCCATTGAAAACCGGGTGCATGAAATCGGCGCTTTTGATTTTATCACCAAGCCCTACACCGTCGAGGAACTCTTGGCGCAGATAAAAGAGGCCCTGGGTTAGAGAGGAGCGTTTATGGCAATCTTAATCTTTCTACTGGCAGTTGTCGCAGCAATATTATTGTGGGTCTTTGGGGTCTATAACCGTTTGGTCGCTCTTAAGGTGAGAATTGAAAACGCCTGGTCGCAAATTGATGTACAGCTTAAGCGCCGGCATGATCTTATCCCCAATCTGGTCGAGGCGGTCAAAGGTTATATGGCCTATGAAAAGGATACGCTGGAAAGGGTGATTAAAGCGCGCAATCAGGCTATTGACGCGGGCAGCTTAAAAGACAAGGCGCAGGCGGAAAATCTCCTGACCCAAACCCTGCGCTCTTTATTTGCCGTGGCCGAACGCTATCCGGAATTAAAGGCCAACCAAAATGTGCTTAAGCTTCAGGAAGAGCTGACCTCGACGGAAAACAAGATTGCCTTTGCCCGGCAGTATTATAATGACGAGGTGCGGCTTTATAATACCCAAATTCAGGTGGTGCCGTCGAAGATGGTGGCGCAGATGTTTGGTTTCTCTCCTAAAGAATTTTTTGAAATCGAAGATAAGAGTGAGAAGGCGGTGCCTAAAGTGCAATTTTGATTGCGTTATGAGTAGTGGGGATGCGTTGTGGGTATTGGGTCGGGTAATGAGCTGTGAGGGTGGGGTTATTAATTAAAAACTCACAACACACCCCCACAACCCGACCCACTACCCATAACCCATCCTCATCCGGTAGTTTCATGCCCAATGCCCTTTTCCTTTATTGATATTGAAGAAAGCAAGACCCGGCTTATCGGCTGGGTCTTTGTTTTTATCCTGCTGTTTTATTTCCTGACCGCCTATCTGGTGATGGTGGTTTTGGAGAATTTTTTCTTCGGCTATTTTAGTCTGCACCATTTCATCTTTGCCTTTGGTCTGGCCTTAACTGCCGCCTTAATCCACTGGTCAATGTCCACGGCAAACCTCATTCCGAAAATGACGCTGGCAGTCGGCGCTTTGGAGATTGATCGGCAGGACAGCTATCATCAGTTTTTGCAGAATATCGTCGATGAGGTTTGTGTGGCTATCGGCGGCAGAAAGATAGAGGCAATGGTTATCCCGTCGGCAAGCTGCAATGCCTTTGCCTTGGAAGATTTTAAAGGCCGCTCCGTCATCGGCGTAACCGAGGGTCTGTTGGCGCGGCTTAACCGCCAGCAGTTGGAGGCGGTAGTGGCGCACGAGGCCGGGCATATTGTGAGCCGCGATTCAGTTACCACTACGGTAGTTGCCTCCTTGGCTGAATTGTATCAGGAAAGTTTGGAAGGGGTAGGCCGCGGACTTTCCCGCAGCCGGAGCCGGGGCAGTCTGCCGCTTTTGTTTATTTATCTCATTTTAGGGATGATGAATTTTTTAAGCAGCCTGCTGCGTTATTTTATTTCCCGGCAGAGAGAATTTCGCGCGGACGCGATTGCTGTGCGCCTGACCCGCGACCCCTTAAGTTTGGCCGAGGCCTTGAGTTTGCTCTCCACGCATTGGCGCGGGGAAGGCGCAGTCGGTGAAAAATTAGAATCCATATTTATTGTCAATCCCCGCTACAGTCAGTTGGATGAAAAGGAAGGGGTATGGGCGGATATCTTTTCCACCCATCCGCCCATTAACCAACGCATAAAAATCCTTCTGGAAATGGCGCACCTTAACGAATATGTCTTGGAAGAAAAAATAAAACATTTTAAACGGCTTTCTCCGGTTGCCAACATTGAGCCTGCTGCTGCGGCAAGCACAGTTAATAAACTTAAATGTCCCAACTGCCTTGTGAACTTAAAGGAGGAAGAATATGAGGGCGTGCCGGTTTTAAAATGCGAGGATTGCGCCGGCACTTTCCTTGAGCAGCAAAAGGTGAGCCGGATCTTAATCCGGGAAGACAAGGATTTTCCCGACGAGGTTGTCCAGTTGGCCAAGACCGCTATTGCCGGGAAGGAGAAGACATTTTTAAAGAAGTCAGAGGGTAAGCAGCTGTGGGTATTGACTTGTCCGAAGTGCGGCAGAAAGATGCACCGGCAGTTTTTTGTCTATTCCTATCCGGTAGAGATTGACCGTTGTTATTACTGCGCCGGGGTCTGGTTTGACAAGAGCGAATTGGAGGTGCTGCAATACATTTATCAGCATAAGGAGAAAACTAATGGAGACCTATGAAGCCATTATTAAACGGGCCA